>WTIQ01000137.1 GCA_011525185.1 Paracoccaceae bacterium
CCAGTGTCGCGGATATCAATTTGCCAGCCGCTTGCTGAATCACGAGCGAGAATTTTGATCGCTCCTGGGTCTATAATGGCCTGTAGGGCATTGCGCACCAGATTACCCAGCACACGATAGACTTGATCTGGATCAGCGAATATTTTTTCAGACACGGTGATCTCTTATTCAATGGCGATATCACGTCCATTTATAAATTTCTGTTCGTTCTCTATGACCTCATCGACAAGCACATTGAGGTCTATATATTCGGGCTGCGGCGCTGGTTCTTCTGCTTTTCCAAAGGTGAGCGCACCCTCGGTTAAGGCAACAGCGCGTTCCACGTTTTTAACCAATTTTGGCGTCAATCGATTTACACTTGGGTCTTTACTTAGGCTCAGCGTGTCGGAGAGCATTTGAATTGTTGTCAACATATTGCGCAAGTCGTGGCTGATCTTGGCAACCGCCTGCCCCAGTTGCGCATGCCGTTCCTTTTGACGCAGCGCAGCGGAGAGCTGTGATTGCATCGACTTGAGTCCTTGCTCGGTTCTCGCAATTCAACAATATTGGAGGCAGGGTCGATAATATTGCGCGTGTCTTCCGGGCGAACCGCAAAGGCCTTCATATGAGACACAATCCGCTTCACTGGCAGCACCACAGTTTGGCGCACCACGAAAAATAGCAAAATTGCAGTACTGAGAGAAATAAGAGCAGACAAGAGAAAGACACGAAACCCGAATGCCAACAGCTCTTGAAGCAGAGAGCTTGTCTCCATGGTCAATTCGATTAATGAACCAGCTTTGAGACGTGGCATCCCAATGACACGCACAATTTCAGGTTCAGGTGATCACATGCGCAGGAATGCGTCACGGACCAAAACAAGAGGTCCCGCGTTTCTCATGTCAAACGTTTTACTCACTGGATCAGGCAAAGCAGACGTCAAGATCAACTCTCGTGTCGTATCGCGCCGCAAGACAACATTGAAAACTCCTGCATTTTTCAGCAATTCTTGCTCTAAGTCTTCAGAGATCATGTCATCTGCGAGTAACGCAGAGTGGCGAGCTGCGCCAAATCAAGTCGCGTTGATATGTAGTCTTGCCGAAACCGAGAAACGGACGGGACAAAGATCAAAACTTCTGCCAACATCACAAAAACAATTGTCAGTATTAGAAACCGTCCCGACAACGTCTTATACATCGCTTACGGCACCCATTTTTGACTCATACGGACAAACCGTTTTATCCAAATACTCTCAAAGAGCTTAGGCGCAAAATAAGCTCCAATTGCCTTTGTATTCAGCGCCGATCTTGTGGGATATGCAACAACCATAGAGGTCAGCGCGCTCAGCTTGAAGTTCTTTGAAAAGACGAAAGACCAAAAGGCAATAAGCTCCCCAGCTTGAGGCCCCACAATTGTCACACCAACAGGACGACCCGACACAATCATGAGCTTGATAAACCCCTCGTCTCGTCCTTCAGCCACTGCTCGATCATTAGTTGCTCCCTTTTCCCTAATAACGGTCAGACGCGCTTTGTATTTAGCACGAGAGGCAGCCTCTGTGAGACCAATTTGCGCACATTCTGGATCAGAAAAGACGACCCGTGGAATATGGCCTGTTTTTTGGCGCGCAGGAAGGGCAAAAAGCGAGGATCGCAGCACCAGCCCCGCATGATAAGCGGCAACGTGTGTAAACTGCATTTGACCAGCTGCATCGCCAATGGCAAAGACCTTTTTGTTGGAGGTGCGAAGGGCGGAGTCCACGTCGACGCCTCTGGCATCGTGTTTGATCCCTGCTGCTTCGAGATTAAGACCGTCAAGCTTGGCGACCCGCCCAGTGGCCACAAGGAGATGTGATCCCTCCACTGTTTTACCACTCGATAGGGTTACAGAGACACCGCCGCCTGTCTTTTCAACCTTTTGTGCCATCACGCCTGTGTGAAACGTCACGCCCTCTTTTGACAGCTGATCTTGTACCAGACGTGCCGCATCCTCATCCTCACGCGACAGAACCCTTTCTGCCTCAACGACGCTCACTTTCATCCCAAGACGAATATGGGCCTGTGCCATCTCAACACCGATCGGTCCAGCGCCTAGGATAATCAGGTGTTCCATTCCACTGTGATCTTGAAAGAGAGTTTCATTGGTTAAGTAATCGACCTTTGAAAGGCCCTCTATAGGCGGGATAAAAGGATATGAACCAGTCGAGATAACGATACGTCTGGCTGTGATCTCAACCTCTCCCGCTCGCACAGTATCAGGAGACACAAAGAATCCAAATTCGCGTATAACCTGAACGCCCAAACCCTCAAAGCGCTCTTGGCTGTCATGCGGTTTAATCTTATCTATGACACGATAAACATGCTCAATTGCAGCTGATCGTGCTCTTTTATTTTGGCCCAGCGCCTGTGATTTATGCGATCCGTAATGCGCTGCCTTTGCACTCGCCAAAAGCGATTTAGAAGGAACACATCCATAATTCAGGCAATCACCTCCCATTTTTTCAGCTTCGAGCAGCACAACCTTTGCCCCCATTTGCGCAGCACCAGCAGCGAGGGAAAGCCCTCCCGAACCGCCGCCAATGACAAGGAGATCCGTCTTGATCCTATTCTGAGACATTTTCCTGAAACTAACCCGTCTTTTTGAAGTTGAATATAACTGGCAGCAACGATAAGATGCCGAGCCCTAGCAGCGGCAGAAAAATAGATGGCGACCAAATCAGAGAAATATCGGGACGTTCCCCATTATCGAACACCACACCAAGGCCAACACCGATCGACGTAAAAACAACCGCACCAGGAAAGATGCCAATCACAGTCGTTACAACAAAGTTGCGAAGCTTTACGCCGCTGAGAGCCGCCATGAGATTGACCAAAACAAATGGAAAGACTGGCACAAAACGGAGGAACAAAAGGATACCAAATTCGTTTTCTCTCAATTTTTGCATGATTTCTTGAGGTCTCGCACGACCTTGCGTCATACGGTCCACCAAAGACTGGCCAAATCCACGTTGTAGAGCCAAAAAAAGCGCTACAGCGCCAAGGCTGGCTGAGGCGACATTAAGCAAGGAGCCGATGTAAAGCCCAAACAAAAAGCCCCCAGTAATAGAGGCAACCAAAGCTCCTGGAAGGGAAAACGCAGAAATGAGGGTGTATAGGGTGACGAAGCTAAGCGCCATCAAAACAAAATTGTCATCTCTAAAGGCAAGAAGTTCACTGCGATAGGCTTCTAAGCTTGAAAAGCTTAGCACATCTCGCAACAGAATCACGCCAAGGATGAATATGGACATGAAAAGCCCAACTAGGATGATCTGTTGTTTGTTCATCAAGCACCAACAAGGTTAAATTTGTGTTTTTCCAGCTATCTGCACCAATTGACGTTTTCTTCGCAAGTGCGGTCACACATCCGTGATCCGAAGCTGACTTTTGTGATTATGGCCTCAGCTACCGACAATCTGGTCATATTGAACAAAAAAATCTCCCAAAATTTTAAGGACGAAGGCATTTGTCGATTTGACATACAGAGATCTTGCTCCTATAGACACGGCTTCAAGATTTACATACGCGCGATGAGTGACCCCTCTGCGCGAATTCGGAGACGCAGACGTAATGAAACGCACATATCAACCATCAAATCTGGTTCGCAAGCGCCGTCATGGCTTTCGTGCACGCATGGCAACAAAAGCGGGCCGTAAAATTTTGAATGCGCGTCGCGCACGCGGTCGCAAAGAGCTCAGCGCCTAGTATAAGGCGCCCGCTCTACTTGAGCCAATGACAGTATTGTCACAAAGCACGCGCCAAGCACTTAGGGCATTTCAACAGGGATATTGCCCATGTCAGCCCTAAGCCCTCCCCCTGATACGACACGTGAAAAAAAACTTAGCGTCTTAAAAAAGCGCAGAGATTTTTTGCGTGTGGCAAGCGGCGTCAGCATCCGCAAAAGAGGGGCCATTATCCAAGCACGAAAAAGGCAAGGGTTAGAGCAGACGGGCCTTCCCCCACGGGTTGGATTTACCTGCTCCAGAAAGGTCGGAAACGCCGTTGATAGGAACTTTGCGAAACGTCGCCTGAGAGAGGCCGCCCGACTGCTGGTAAAGGATCATGGCAAGGCGGATTGGGATTACGTTTTCATTGGACTACGCGACAAAACCGCAAATCGTGTTTTTAGCGATCTCCTTTGCGACATTGAGCAGGGTCTAAAGGAATTGCACGCAGGGCAGTGCAAATGACTCCTCTTGCGTTTATCTTTTCTTTACCAGTTCGGTTTTATCGACTTGTATTTTCTCCTTGGGTCGGGCGCAGCTGTAGATACGACCCCACATGCAGCGCCTATGCGCTTGAGGCCTTGAAAAAACATGGTGGTCTCAAAGGTGGTTGGCTCACACTCAAGCGGCTGGGCCGGTGCCATCCTTGGGGCGGTATGGGCGTCGATGATGTTCCCGACTAAAGCGCGTCGCACTCAAGCACAGTGAACAACAAGGTCTCATATTTTCATTGCCGTTTTGGATCGGCTTGGGTAAGCGGTTTGCTATGAAAGATATCGAAGACGACATTCACCCTCTTTTTTATGGCGCGCCATCTTCTACGGAGTTCAAAAAGCTGCGCAAGCGCATTATGCGCAACGTCAGAGAAGCCATTGAACACTACGGAATGATCGAACGCGACGCGCGGTGGCTTGTCTGCCTGTCGGGAGGAAAGGACAGTTACACCCTTCTTGCCGCCCTTTATGAGCTGAAATGGCGTGGGCTGTTACCAGTTGATCTTTTGGCCTGCAACTTAGACCAAGGTCAGCCAGGGTTTCCCGCGACGGTCCTCCCAACATTTTTGGAACAGATGGGCGTTCCTCATCGCATTGAATACCAAGACACCTATTCGTTGGTGATGGATAAAATCCCCCAAGGTCGGACCTTTTGTGCGTTATGCTCGCGCCTTAGACGTGGTCATCTCTATCGCATTGCACGTGAAGAGGGATGCAGTGCTGTGGTCTTGGGGCACCATCGCGATGACATTCTGGAAACCTTTTTCATGAACCTCTTTCACGGGGGACGGCTTGCAACCATGCCACCAAAACTTTTGAACGAAGAGGGAGATGTGTTTGTCTATCGCCCTCTCGCACATGTGGCCGAGGCAGATTGCGAAAAGTTCTCCGCCGCTCTTAAGTATCCGATTATCCCCTGCGATCTGTGTGGATCACAAGACGGTTTACAGCGTCAACAGGTCAAACAGATTTTAGATGGCTGGGAAGCCAATAGCCCTGGGCGGCGTCAGGTGATGTTCCGTGCTCTCATGAATGCGCGCCCTTCGCATCTCTTGGACCCAAAACTCTTTGATTTTGCAGGCTTGGAACGGGAGACAAAACCACGTCCGACGTAAGCGAGCCGCGTCTTAACCATTATTTACTGAGCAAAAAGCCTTTTGAACACGAAAACCTACCCATCATTTCGCAAGAGCCAAGACCGCATTGTTGCACTCGATACGCTGCGTGGAATTGCTCTACTCGGCATTTTGATTATGAATATACAGAGCTTTGCCATGGTGTCAGCAGCCTATACAGACCCGTCTGTGCATATGAATTTAGCAGGCCTCAATTATGTTGTCTGGATGCTCAGCCACGTCCTTGCGGATAGCAAATTCATGGCAATTTTCTCGATCCTGTTTGGAGCAGGTATTATTGTTTTCACTCAGCAACGAGAGGCGAAGGGGCAAGCCACATGGCGGCTCCATTACGCTCGAAATTTGTGGCTTTTTGTTTTTGGCCTCCTACACGCCTATTTCATTTGGTACGGGGATATTTTGCTCACCTATGCGCTTGCTGGTATGCTCATCTATTGGGTCCGTCATCTGCGCCCTCTCACACTGACGCTTCTCGGATTACTTGTCCTCAGTGTTGCCCCCCTTTTAAGTATAGGAGGATTTTGGACCGCCCAAATCGCGGGTGCAGAAGCGATAGACGCTTTTTTGTCAGATGTAAATGTTCCACCTGAGGTACTCCTTGCGGAGATTGAAGCCTATCAAGGCACTTGGCTAGACACCCATCAACAACGGGTGATGACCAGTTTGGAGGTGCATGCTTTTGCAGTTCCATTTTATCTTTTTTGGCGCGCGGCTGGATTGATGTTAATCGGCATGGCGCTTTTTAAATGGGACATCCTGTCTGCAAAACGCTCTGCTCCGTTTTACAATCGCATAATCCTCTTCGGGGTGGCGTCTGGCCTTCCTCTCTGCGTGGCCAGCGCACTCAAAAGCAGCGCCACTGACTGGCAACCCGCCTTTACCATGTTTGGATGGGGCTTACTCTATATCTACGTTGGCAGCTTAGGGCTCGCAGCCGCCTACATCGGCCTTGTGATGCGGCTGGTACAAATGCAGCTCTGGCCGCGCCTACAGCAGCGCCTGAGTGCGGTTGGGCGTATGGCCTTTACCAATTACATCCTACAGTCCGTGATCTGCACATTTATTTTTTATGGCTTTGGTCTTGGGCTCTTTGGAGCCGTAGAGCGATCCGCACAAATCTTGATCGTATTTGCGATCTGGAGCCTACAATTGATCCTCTCTCCCCTCTGGCTGGCAAGATATCGCTTTGGCCCTTTAGAGTGGCTCTGGCGCTCTCTTACATATTGGAATTGGCTTCCAATAAGACGCTAAGCATATGGGCTGATAATGGCACGTCACAGAGCATGCCTCGCATCGTTGTCGCACTCCTTCTTTTGCCACGTCCTAGCGTAAAAAAGGCAATCTTCTCTTGACCTTTCAGCGCTAAGGCCTTTTATCGCGTGAGACGGAATTAACAGGCGGGCATCAACGATGGATGATCAAAACAGAAACCTTATTCTGGCTTCGGTCCTTAGCTTTTTGGTGATCGTTGTTTGGTTCATCTTTTTTCCACCGCCCGAACCCGTAGAGCAACAACAAGACGCAGCAATCGAGAGCACGTCGGACGGCTCGGCACTGCCATCCGTGGACACAGAGCAAAGCGCCTCTGCCCCTGCTGAGGTCACATCAGCTGAAGAAGCTCCACGGATTGCAATCAGCAACGACAAACTGCGCGGCACCATTTCCCTTACGGGCGGTCGCATCGATGATTTGTCCCTTTTGGATTATAAAGTCACTCTGACAGAGGGAGCCGAAGATGTAACGCTTTTGCGTCCTGTTGGACAAAAAGGGGCCTACTACGCGGCCTATGGTTGGGCAGCCTTATCTGGTGTTGAGGCAGGAAATGTACCCACACCCGAGACCGTCTGGAGCGTTGAGGGCAACAATGCTCTGTCCCCAAGAACCCCAATCAAGCTTGTTTGGGACAATGGCGCGGGTCTTCGCTTTACACGCAAAATTGCACTGGATGAAGATTACCTCTTTACGATCACGCAAGGGGTCGAAAACAAATCTGGCAAAGCCATTGAATTACGCCCCTACGGCCTTGTGCGTCGCGCCGGAGAACCTTCTGATTTAAAGAACTTTTTCATTTTGCACGAGGGACTTGTGCGCATGTCCGATGGAACCTTGGCCGAAGATTCCTACAAAAACATGCGTAACTATGACGTGAACCAGCGCGAAGGCACGAGCGCTGAGCGGATCGAAGTCACCGAGGATGGTTGGATTGGGTTCACCGATCACTTTTGGATGACCACCCTCATTCCTCAACCTGGCACAGCCTTTCGCTCCACAGCGAAATATTTTGCAAGTGCAGATACATTTCAGGCCGAAACAGTCCTTCCCATGGTCAGCGTAGCCGATGGGAGCGCCACAACGGTCACAAGTCAATTTTTTGCAGGCGCGAAAGAATGGGACACCATCCGCTCTTACCAACAAGCGGGCGTGAAAGGGTTCATCGACAGTATTGACTGGGGATGGTTCTTTTTCCTGACCAAGCCGATCTTTTTCGTGCTTCATTACCTCAATCAGTTGATCGGCAATATGGGATGGGCGATCATTGGCCTGACCCTTCTGATCAAGGCACTTTTGTTTCCTCTGGCCTACAAATCCTACGTCTCGATGGCCAAGATGAAAGAGCTTCAGCCGCAGATGGAAAAGCTTAAAGAGCAAGCAGGAGATGACAGACAAAAGCTTCAGCAAGGCATGATGGAGCTTTACAAAAAAGAAAAGGTCAATCCTGCCTCAGGCTGTTTGCCGATCCTCTTGCAAATTCCGATCTTCTTTTCTCTCTACAAAGTTATCTTTGTGACGCTGGAATTGCGTCACGCGCCATGGGTAGGATGGATCAAGGACCTCAGTGCACCTGACCCCTCTTCCCTGTTGAATCTATTTGGCCTTTTGCCTTTTGCAGGACCAGAGCCAGGATCGCTGCTGGCATTTATCGCGCTTGGTATCTTGCCCATTTTATTGGGGGTCTCAATGTGGCTTCAGCAAAAACTAAATCCAGCGCCCACCGATCCAACCCAAGCGATGATCTTTGCGTGGATGCCTTGGGTCTTTATGTTTATGCTAGGAAGCTTTGCAAGCGGCCTTGTCATCTACTGGATTGCCAACAACATGATCACCTTCTCCCAGCAATATATCATCATGCGCTCGCAAGGATATAAGCCAGATGTCTTTGGCAACATAAAACAGAGCTTTAAGCGCAAAAAGCCCACTCAAAAGGGGTAAGCCATGGCAAAGCTTGTGGATATCTGGAGACACCCGATCAAATCCCATGGGCGAGAGCAGCTTTCCGAGGTTGCATTACAAGCAGGCCAAACACTACCTTGGGACCGGGCATGGGCCGTGGCGCATGAGGAATCGAGTTCTGATGGATCAAAATGGGTGCCGTGTCTGCACTTTAGCAGAACCTCCAAAGCCCCCAAGCTTGCCGCGATTAATGCCCATTGGGATGAGGCCACTCAAGAGATGACACTGACCCATCCAGATCTTTCCGATTTGGTCTTCAATCCAGATGATAGTGCGCAACAGCAGCTCTTTTTGGAGTGGGCAGGTCCTTTGATCCCAGAAAACCGGGCGCGATCCGCACGTCTTTTGCGCGCGCAAGAGCGTGGCATGACCGATACGGATTATGCCACCATTTCAATAGGCAACCTTTCATCGCACCGCGCGGTTGAGCAAAAGATGGGGCGCAGCCTCTCCCCGCAGCGGTGGCGCTGCAATCTCTGGCTTGATGGGCTTGCCCCTTGGGAGGAGTTTGATTGGATTGGCAAAAGCATCACCATTGGTGACGTTGAATTTGACATCACAGAACCTGTTGAACGCTGTATGGCGACAACAGCAAATCCGGAAACAGGTCTGCGCGACGCTGATACACTTGGCACGCTTGAAACATGGGGGCATACGAATTTCACCGTTTATGCAGTTGTGAAAACAGATGGTGAAATCCGTATTGGTGATAAGGTAACGCATCCTTGAAGGAAGTTCAATTCACCCTTTCACCTGAGCCCGACGAGTACATGCGCGAGGCAGGGCGCAAACTCTTTGCAGGTGAAACAGAGTTTTTGAAGGGGGTTGTGGCGATGTCGGGCCTCCCCGCAGATGATAGAACTGAGGTTTGTTTTGCGGGTCGCTCAAACGTTGGGAAATCTTCGCTTGTCAATGCTCTGACGGGTCGAAAAGCCTTGGCGCGGACCTCAAATACACCGGGACGCACGCAAGAGATCAATTTCTTTACCCTTGCAGAGAGCCATTATATTGTGGACCTCCCAGGCTATGGCTATGCCAACGCGCCGCTTGCTGTGGTGGAAAAATGGCAACGGCTTCTTAAGCAATATTTGTCAGGCCGACAGTCATTGCGCCGGGTCTTTGTGCTTATTGACAGTCGGCATGGCATTAAGGCGGTTGATAAAGAAATTTTGGACCTTTTGGATAGCAGCGCCGTGACCTTTCAGGTGGTGCTCACGAAAACCGACAAACTCAAACAATCTGAGCGCGATAAACTCTTGCCGACAATACAAAAATCGCTCACCCCTCATGTGGCAGCCTTTCCCGAAGTTTTGGCCACCTCTTCGGAAAAAGGAAGGGGGATTGAAACCCTTCGCAGTATCATTGCTGGAATAAGCTAGCGTAGGTCCTCTTTTCCTTTGGGTTGATCTATGCGACATAAGTCAAAAATGACGGACCAGCCCCCATGAGTAAAAAGACAACAGATCAAACCTCAGCCCAAACCGCGCATACGCTTTCACAAGCTCTGCCTTACATCCAACGCTATGACGGAGCAATTGTTGTGATCAAACTGGGCGGTCACGCCATGGGCAGTGACGCAGGCATGGAAAGCTTTGCCCGCGACGTGGTTTTGATGCGTCAAGTGGGCATCAACCCCGTGATCGTGAACGGCGGCGGCCCCATGATCAATCAGATGCTCGATAAGCTGGGCATCAAGTCCGAGTTCAAAAACGGGAAACGAATCACGGATCATGCCACCATGGAAATTGTGGAAATGGTCCTTTCTGGCAGCGTGAACAAGCGCATTGTGCAGGCCATCAACCGACAGGGTGGCATGGCGGTGGGCCTCTCTGGCAAAGACGCAAATCTGATTATCTCGAAACAAGCGGAGGGCGATCTTGGCCTCGTGGGAGCCCCGACCAAGGTTGACCCCTCTGTGCTGCATACGCTTTTTCAGGACGATATGATCCCAGTAATCGCCCCCCTTGGTGCGGGGGAAAACGGCGAGACCTATAACATCAATGGGGATACCGCCGCCGGCGCGATTGCCGCGGCCTTAAAGGCAGATCGCCTCCTCCTCCTAACCGATGTGGACGGCGTGCGGGACGCCTCTGGTGAGGTTATGGCCGAGTTGAGTGCCGCGCAAATCGAAGCAATGGTAGAGGATGGAACAATCGCGGGGGGCATGATTCCAAAAACCGAAACGGCTTTGAGCGCCATTAGAGGCGGTGTCCGCGCGGCTGTTATCCTAGACGGTCGTACCGAGAACGCCTGTCTACTGGAATTGTTTACCAAACAAGGACCAGGCACCATTATTCGTGCGAGCTAGAGCATGTGAAAGGGAGCCAGTTAAAAGTGACATGCTCTATGAGCACGCCTGTGCCCCTTGTGCTGAATTTAAAAGGACCTAAGTAAATCTTATGGAGAATGATGCAGAGATACGATTGTTCTTTTTCGTGGGCCTATTCATTATATTCGCCCTTCTAGAGCGCATTAGTCCAAAGATTACCCCCGCACAATATAAAGGGCGTTGGCTCACAAACCTTACCATCACAGTCATCAACACGCTTGTTTTGCGTCTCCTTGCTGTGGGCCTGCCTCTCTTGGCGATCGGGGCCGCATTGGATGCGCACCATATGGGTTGGGGGGTGTTCAACCAACTTAACTGGCCAGCAGGCGTCGAAATTGTGCTCGCAGTTCTCCTCTTTGATTTTTTGATCTGGGCACAACACCTTCTCACCCATAAAATTCCCATATTATGGAGATTGCACCGCGTGCATCATGCGGATGTGACACTGGATGTCACAACGGCCGTTAGGTTTCATCCGATTGAAATTGCCCTATCGATGGGCCTCAAAATAGGGGCTGTTTATGTGCTTGGCCCATCTGCCCTTGCTATTTTGGTGTTTGAAATTCTACTGAATGGAACGGCCCTCTTTAATCATGCCAATATTGCACTGCCAGCTTGGCTTGACCGCCTATTAAGGCACATAATAGTGACACCAGATATGCACCGTATCCACCATTCCGATCAGCGTAAATACCATGACAGCAACTACGGTTTTGCCCTTTCGATCTGGGACCGCCTCTTTGGGACGTACCGCCATGAGAGAGATATTCACACGCCAATCACAGTCGGCCTAGAGTGGCAAAACGAGAAGCCCAAAACGCTTGGATGGAGCCTCTGGCTCCCTTTTATGCGCAAATGACCTCGTATCAAGATATTGCCGCGCTCTGTCAAAAAGAGGGCCTAGAGGTTCTGGGCGGCTTACATCCAGAGGGCACAGAGCATGTACCTGAAGGAACGTTAACGCTCTTGCTCCTGGGACCAGATGAACCCCACTTTTGGAAGATCTTTCAAAAGGCGCCAGAATGGAGAGATGGGCAAGCGGACCCCATGGATCGTTGGTCAACGCGGGTGATCACGCAAATTGCGCAGCGGCTCGGTGGACAGGCGCTCTTTCCCTTTGGCGGCCCTCCGTTTTTGCCCTTTTACACATGGGCACTCGGGACAGGGCGTATCTTTACATCTCCCCTTCAATTTCTGGTTCATGACAACAGCGGTTTATTTGTTTCGTTTCGCGGTGCACTCGCCCTGCCCCATAAATTGGACTTGCCAGATACCACTCGCTCCCCTTGCATTGACTGTCCAAAGCCCTGTTTGACCGCCTGCCCCGTTGAGGCTTTTGATGGCACTGACTATGATGTTGAGGCGTGCAAATCACATCTCAGAGGCGCGGATACCGCCGCTTGCATGACAGAAGGATGCGCCGCTCGACGCGCCTGCCCGCTCAGTCAATCCTTTGGGCGCATGGCAGAACAAAGCGCTTATCATATGAAAGTCTTTTTGCGATGACAAAACGTTTGATCCTAATGCGGCACGCAAAATCAAGCTGGAACGCGCCCCTCGCAGATCATGAAAGAACACTCAACGCGCGGGGGCGTCGATCGGCTGAGGCTGTGGGGCACTGGTTGCGGGAGCGGAGCTATCATCCAGATCAAGCCTTTATCTCAACATCAATGCGCACACGGGAAACCTTTGATCTCCTCAAGCTAGATATGCCTGAAGCCGCAACCCATTATAAAGAGCGCCTCTATCACGCCGCAACAGAGGTGTTTTTTAACGTTCTGAAATCGGCCACAGGACAAGCCGTTTTGATCATTGCCCATAATCCTGGAATTACAGAATTTGCTGAGAGAGTAGCAAAAACACGACCCCAGCATATCGGGTTTGAGCACTACCCGACCTGCGCGACTTGGGTGGCAGACTTTGATATAAAAGACTGGAGCGCGTTACAGATGCACTCGGGCCGTACAACAGATTTTTGTGTTCCAAGAGAGCTCTAACAC
>WTIQ01000300.1 GCA_011525185.1 Paracoccaceae bacterium
GATCTGGATGGTAAAACTTATCTGGGTGAAAAGGGCAAGATCACCGAAAACACAAACCTCTTTAGTGATGATAGCTTCATCTTCGACACCTCGATGGTTGGCTACACGCTGGAGCTTGGTGGCGAGAAATATGAGATCGTTGGCTATCGTGGAAGCCACGTGGTTGCGCTGGATCGCATCGCGGCCGAGACGCTGGAAAACGTGGGCTATGTGCTGCGCGAAGGTTCGTTCACACTGGGAATGGGAGATGTTTCGCTGACGGCGGTGGCCTCGCTGGACGTGTCAGACCTCGAGGTCGGTATTCAAATGGGCATCCTGAAAGCGACGGCAGGCGGCGAGGGTACGGGCTCGGGTCTCCATCTGGGCGCAGAAGTGTCGGTCGCGTTGGATCGCAACCCTGACGAAGTGGTCAAAGACGATACCCGCTTTGCTTTCAATGAACTAAGCGCCTCGGCGCTGAACTTTGATCTCAGCGGTGAGGCTTGGGCTAAGCTGCGCGGTCTGACCATTGATCCGGGTCTGGGATCAGATATCCCGTTGGCGCCCAATATCGAGGTCTCGCTGACCGCTATGGACCTGTTCAACCCTGGTGATTTCAAGGTCATAGATCAGAACCCGATGTATGCAGCTGATGTGGAAGAGCTGATCCGCCTGGGTCAGGTTTCTGAGAATGACATCGTCGTCATTCTCCCTGACTTGGGCGCCATGTTTGATTTCAAAGACATGGACTTCGGAGACATAATCTCAGCCACCCGCACGGGTCTGGAGTTGGTTCGTGACGCGATAGAAGATCAGCCGTTCTACACTGTGGTCATGCCAGTCGTAGGGCGCTCACTTGAGGATGTGTTCCCCTTCGTAGACCAGTTCCTTGGTAAGCTGGAAGAAGCCGAGAAGAACCCTGCTGGTGCAATTGGTGAGATCGAGGGCATCATTGAAGACGCTCTGGGGATCAATGACGATAACTCGCTCGCAGTCGAAGATCAGATGTTTGCGCTAGGTATCAATGGCGATGTGCTGGACATTCATATGAACCTTGGCGCGGTGTTTTCTGAAAACTTTGGCTTCAGCCTTGATCTGCAACAGCTTGCGGCCATAGCAGGTCCTGATGCTTTGGCCGGTTTCGATTTCGTTGATGATATTGCGGACGTTATCAACCCGGGTGCTTCGGGCAAGATCAACCTATCAGCGTTTGTGAATTTCCGAGTGCAAGCGGGTGTGCGTCTGACTGACGAAGGCCCAGAGATCTTCCTTTACGATTACAATCCGACCCGTGTTTCGCAAAAAACAGTCGCTGGATTCGGAGCGGTGAATTTTGCCAACCGATCGTCCACCCTTTCTGATTTAGAAAAGCAGCAGATCCTGACCGATATGAAATCCACCATAGCCGCACAGGGCGAGGGGGTTGTTGCCTTCTCGGCGACTGTGAACAGTTATTGGCTGGAAAAAACTGAAAATAGTGGGACTGAACGCAACATTGATGCGGTACATGGCTCTGGCCAACTATCTGGTCGCAGGATGGACGCGATTGTCAGCATCGCTGATTGGCTAAGTGAGCAGACCGGCGTCCAGGTCACCTTGTACGCGGGTGCGCAGGTACAACTGGCTGATGGTGAGACCCAAACCCTATTTACTGATGTCACGGTGGATCAGGAATATGCTGTGAGCGCCAATAAGGCGCGGGGCACCTACGCCAACCTTGGTCTGCGTGTTGCAGGCCAAGACCTGTATCTGGGTCTTGAAGCAGGTCCCGCGAAGATTGGTGTCGTGGGCGGTATGGCTGCGATTGACGGGGATGGCATCGCCGCCACTGAAGACTACGCTACATTCATCGTCAAGTTGGACCAGAAATCGGGTCGCGTGGCCGATGATGGCAAATTTTATTTCGGTCCCGAACGTTTGAGTGACAACTTTAGCTATGTTTTGGACGGCGCAATGTTGCTGAACCTGCCTATGTCGCTGCAAGTTCCTGGTCTGCCCGATGTTTCGCTGTCGGCATTCAATGTAACGACTGGCGATGCAGGTTTGCAGGGCCTTTTGGATATGGCGGCTGGCCGTCCTATCGAAGGGCAAGCACTGAACGTCGAAGTTCCAAACGTCCAAAACGTCATGGATCAGTTCCTCGGTGAGTTCTCACTTCTGGGAATGTTGGCCGACCCTAGCCGTTTGCTGGACGGTGCGGACGGCGCGCTCGGGGTTGTGCAAGATACATTATCCGATGAGCTGGCTCGAGATATTCCCTTCATTGGGGACAAGCTTTCGAACGTGGGCACATTTGTACGCGATGTGCGTGTGGGCTTCCTTGAGGATTTACGCGCAAAACTGTCGTCTGAGGGTGGCACGGTTGGCATCCTGCGCAACTCGCTGTGGGATCTGTTCGGCACTGCCGGGCTGAATATCATCCTTGATCACGATGGCAACGGCACCATCGATATAAACGATATCAGCACCTACTGGGTGAACCGTGATGGCGAGAGCCTTGGCGATTGGATTATTGGAGATCTGCCCCCGTCTGTCGCGGATGGTATCGAATTTGATATGAACATGGGGATGCATCTGGCAGGTGCCGATGTAGATATTCCGTTAGATTTGAACCTGCCTGGCTTCAAGCTGGATATCGATGGTGGCTTCAGTCTTGATCTAGGTTGGGCTTGGGACTTCGGCTTTGGTATCTCGACTTCGTCGGGCTTCTATTTGAAGACCAACACCGACGACATCGCAGAGATACGGGTTGAAGCCAGCGCCCTCCTGGAAGGTGAAAACGGTAATTCGTTCACTGCGAACGGATCGCTACTTTTCTTCGATGCGACCGTAGTGGATGCGATGCCCAAAGGCGAAAATTCCGGCGTCCGAGCGTTACTTGGCATCAATTTGAATGGTGACGAGCGCGGCCGCCTGCCTTTAACAAAGCTTTTCTCGCAGTCCCCAAGCCAGACTTTCGACATTGCCTTCGGTGTGGATACCGAAGTTGATCTGGAAATGACCCTGCAGGTGACTGAAGTTGATGTCATGCCAAAATTGGCGGCAAACCTGATAGTGGATTGGGACTGGAATTACGGCGAGGCTGTTGCCAAGCCTGTAGTCGATATTGTCAATTTGCGGATTGATGTGGGATCGCTGGTAGATGACTTCCTG
The DNA here is from genome assembly GCA_011525185.1 of Paracoccaceae bacterium. Lineage (GTDB taxonomy): Bacteria > Pseudomonadota > Alphaproteobacteria > Rhodobacterales > Rhodobacteraceae > LFER01. The sequence goes on from WTIQ01000300.1 coordinate 3,133, forward strand.
CTGCCCACTTCCGAACGAATCGCGGGCGTTCTTTCGCCGTTCGAACCCTTTGTACGCACGATGATTACCGACATCAATGGTTTGGAATTTATCGAATTTGCTGGTATTGAACCTACCCCGCTTGGCCTGTTGAACGGCTTCTTAAAGTTGAAGGGCAAGCCGGAAATCCCACGAGCCTTTTTCGATGCGGTTTTGTTCATGACAGAC
>WTIQ01000103.1 GCA_011525185.1 Paracoccaceae bacterium
GTTCAGAGAATACTACCACACCGCTATCCGTTTTTATTGGTGGACCGCGTGATCGACATTGATGGGACATCGTCCGCGGTCGGTCTGAAAAACGTCACATTTAACGAGCCTCATTTCCAAGGGCACTTTCCTGGGGCACCAATTATGCCAGGTGTGACCATTGTCGAAGCAATGGCACAAACTTCGGCTGTGATGCTGGGGATTTCACTTGATCTTATCGATAAGGATCTGCTGGTCTATTTTATGGCCATTGATAAATGTAAGTTCCGCCGAAAGGTCGTCCCAGGGGATGTTTTGGAGCTTAACGTCAAGACACTCAGGGGAAAACCTGGCGGCAAGGTTTGGAAATTCTCGGGCGTAGCCACAGTAGAAGGCGATATGGCGGCAGAAGCTGAATTTACTGCTATGATGGATTTGAGCAAGGATCAATCGGCGTGAGCGCGACCGATATTCACCCAAGCGCCATCGTAGAAGACGGTGCAGAGATTGGCTCTGGCTGTCGAATAGGTCCGTTTTGTCACGTGGGGGCAGATGTGAAGCTGGCCTCTGGTGTGCATCTCAAGAGCCACGTGGTGGTCTGTGGGGATACTGAAATTGGGGAAGACACAGTTGTGTTTCCCTTCTCCGTTTTGGGTGAAATACCGCAAGACCTCAAGTTTAAGGGTGAACCAGCCAAGCTGATCATTGGCGCGCGCAATCGCATACGTGAGCATGTGACAATGAACTCTGGTACAGAAGGGGGCGGTGGCGTCACCAAAGTGGGCGACGATGGCTTATTTATGGCGGGCTGTCATGTTGCTCATGATGCACAGGTGGCTGATCGTGTTATCCTTGTGAACAATGTGGCCGTTGGAGGACATGTCATTATCGAAGATGACGTGATTGTTGGCGGTCTCTCTGGTATCCATCAATTCGTGCGCATTGGTCGCGGGGCTATTATCGGTGCGGTGACCATGGTTGCAAAAGATGTGATTCCCTATGGACTTGTTCAGGCGCCTCGTGGTGAATTGGACGGTTTAAACCTTGTGGGGCTAAAACGAAAAGGCGTGCCTCGGCAGGATATTATGGCGTTACGAGCCGCTATTCAAATGCTGGCACAGGGAGAGGGGACGTTTCAAGAACGTGCGCTGCGCTTGGGAGATGACTCAGAGAGCGAATATGTGCGCAGGATCGTTGAATTTGTCACCTCTCATTCAGATCGTTCGTTTATGACCCCAGGGCAATAGGATGAGCGCCGATATTGCAATATTGGCGGGCAGCGGTAGCCTCCCAGAGGCCGTGCATCAGGCGCTTCCAGAGGCTTGGATCGTCACATTCGAAGGGGTTCCTGTCTCTATTTCTGCTTCAAATCATACAATAAGCGCGCGATTTGAGAAACTAGGGTCAATCTTTAACGATCTACGTGCAAAGGGGGTCACGCGTCTTGTTTTGGCAGGAGCAATGGCGCGTCCTCAGCTTGATCCGTCACAGCTTGATCCATTTATGCTGTCGATACTGCCATCGCTCATGGAAAAACTATCCTCTGGTGACGACACGCTTCTGCGATATGTCATTCATCTCTTTGAGACAGAGGGCTTTGCGATTGTCCCTGCCTCTGATGTTGTAGGTAATTTGCTGATGCCACAGGGGCCATTGGTCGGGAAAATGGACGATTATATCCCTAGCGACCTTGTGAAAGCTGACCGTATTTTGAGTGTCACAGCCGAATTGGATATTGGGCAGGCCGTGGTGGTAGAGCAGGGGGCTGTGCTTGGGGTGGAGACGCTGCAAGGCACTGACGCCCTTTTAGGGAATGTGGCTGGCACTTCAAAGCAATTGCGGCCGTTTTGGGGGCGCGGTATTCTCGTCAAAAGGCCGAAAATAGGGCAAGATTTACGTATTGACATGCCAGCCCTTGGACCAAAAACCGTTGAGGCAGCAGCTCAGGCAGGCTTGACTGCAATTATTGCGACGCCTCATCACGTTTTGCTCTTAGAGCGGGAAAAGACGCTCGATCTAGCCCGTGCGCTACAAATCGCCATTCTTGGCGTGGATTCGCAGTCATGAAGGTGTTTATTGTAGCGGGCGAAGCCTCTGGTGACCTTTTAGGGGCCGCCTTGATGCGTGGTTTGTCGCAGCTCTTGGAAGAGCCCCCAGAGTTCATAGGCGTAGGAGGGGAGGAGATGCTATCAGAGGGACTGTCCTCGCTCTTTCCTATGCACGAAATTTCGATCATGGGCATCAGTGAGATTTTGTCAAATTACATGTCTTTGCGCAAACGTATTCGACAGACGGCCCGCGCGGTTCTGGACGAAAAACCTGATGTTTTAATTACAGTTGATTTGCCCGAATTTAATCTCAGGGTCGCGGAGCGTGTTCGAAAACAGAGCCATATTCCGATCGTGCATTATGTCGCTCCCACGGTCTGGGCGTGGAGGCCAAAACGGGCGGCCCATATGGCAAAGTTTGTGGATCATGTTTTGGCGCTGTTTCCCTTTGAGCCGCGATACATGCGTGAGGCGGGCATGAGTTGTGATTTTGTGGGACACCCGATTGCTCAGTATCCTGTTGCCAGCGAGGCGGATGCCGCAATTTTTCGGGAGGATTTTGATCTCTCTGACGATCCGATCATACTCTGCTTGCCAGGATCACGACGCTCTGAAGTTAAGCGGCTCACACCAATTTTTACTCAAGCCTTGAGTGCCATAAGAGAACGGCATCCGAATATTCAGTTTGTCATGCCGCTTGCGCCTGCTGTTGCTGCCGAAGTGAATTTGATCCTCTCAATATTTGATTTAGAGGTTAAAGTCATTGATCCCAGAGATATCTCTCCTGCTCTTGCTCAATCTTACAAAAGGGCTGCATTCAACGCGGCGGATATTGCCTTGGCTGCATCTGGGACGGTGTCATTGGAATTGGCTGCAAATTCAGTGCCTATGGTTATTGGGTATGATATGGGATGGCTGTCACGCCAAATCATCGGCAGAATGGTGAAAACCGATACAGTGACGCTGGTCAATCTGGTGTCTGAGACCCGTCATATTCAGGAATATATTGGCCCCAAATGCACAGCTTCTAATCTGACAGAGGCTATTCTAGACGTGATGCGTGCACCAAATGAGCAAATCAAAGCGATGGAAACGACGCTGGCACGGCTTGGCCGAGACGAGGAAGCGCCAGGCTTGCGGGCTGCGCGTTCTGTCGTTGGATTTTTAAATCAAAATGGGCAACAGACAAGCGAGCCAATTCGCATATAGCTTGTTTATGGATTGACGGCAGGCAAGGAATTAAAGGCCTTTGTAAACCCGCTTAGAGACATCCCAAAGCGGATTGGGGTTTGCGGCCGGGCAATATGCAACACTGTAATACCTGCGACATCACCTTTCTTCAGTGTTTCAACTTCCTCTGCGGTCATACCAATGCGCACATAGCATCCTACCTCATTGCAAAAGCTGTAGGGATATTGCTTGGTCGTGTCCTCATCATAGGTAATCGTCAAAGGCGCGGTTAAAAGCGTTTCCAATGGAACGACCAAATTAGCGCCCGCTGCGGCGGGTTGGCCCTCTGGGAGCTTAAAGAGGGAAATTTCACTCATGGGTTGGTTTTGCTCATTGAGCAACAGTTGCTTCATTTCACAGGGGTCTTTCCCATCCGCTGATCTGATGCAGTGCACCGTCCAATCGTTAAATTTATTCGCAACATATGGTTCCCCAACTTCGGGAAGATCAAGCGGTACCCCAAGTGAGAGCGTATCCGCCTCTTGTTGCGCAGATGCGAGCGACGTCACGCTTAAGCTCAATATCATGCTGCATAAGATTGCTCGTATCATCGCGGGACCCTCTTTTTATTTTTCTTTTGTCTAACATATATTTCAGCCGCGAACAGCGCTTTGAATGAAGAGAGCATGGGTCGGATTTTGTTTGCCTATAGTGGCCGCCCGCACAGCTGCCACCCCCAAAAGCAAAAGGAACCCGCTAAGGTTCCCTTCACAAAAGTTGTTCTCCCCATCGGACAGGCCGATTTATGGCGAAACGCTAGTAAATCAAGTTTTGCTGGTCAACAGTAAAAACACAATTTTGTCAAATTCATTTGAAAAAAAGGCCGCGAACAAGCGCGGCCTAGTCCAACAGGGAGGAAGTCTGCCATATATCGTTACGTATATGGCCCTTCCATCGTTGCACGGGAAAGTTAATATACTGTGATTGGTAGGGTTCGATGCGGGAAGAAGTCATGCAAGGGACAATTTTTGTAGGGGGTGGAGGTGAAAATTATGCAACTCCACAGCGAGTTGCGCTTGAATATGCAAATCGGCACGGCTTGATTGCTGGTGCAACTGGCACAGGTAAGACCGTTACGCTCCAAATTCTGGCAGAAGAGTTTTCCCGCGCTGGCGTGCCAGTCTTCTTGTCGGATGTAAAAGGCGATTTGTCTGGCTTGGCAAAAGCAGGATCAGAAGTCACAAATTGCATGCAGCATTCACCAAGCGAGCCGCTGCTATTGGATTGCAAGATTTCACCTATGAACAATTTCCGTGTGTCTTTTGGGATATTTTTGGCAAAGACGGTCATCCAGTTCGCACGACCGTCTCCGAAATGGGACCTTTGTTGCTCTCGCAGCTCCTTGAATTGACAGAGACGCAAGAGGGGATTCTAAATATTGCCTTCCGCTTGGCGGATGAGCAGGGAATGGCGATTTTGGATATCAAAGATTTGCAAACGCTCTTGGTTTGGCTTGGCGAAAATCGCAAGGCTATTTCTCTTAGATATGGCAATATTTCAGTGCAATCGATCGGCGCAATTCAGAGACGTTTCTTGGTTTTAGAAAATCAGGGTGCGGCCCAGTTTTTAGGAGAACCAGCGCTTGAGCTTACGGATATGATCCGCACTGACGCACAGGGGCGCGGTCAGGTCAATATTCTGGCAGCACACAAGCTAATGTCAGCACCACGTCTTTATGCAAGTTTTCTTTTGTGGCTGCTCTCCGAGTTATTTGAAACGCTGCCAGAAGTCGGAGATCCTGATAAACCCAAGCTTGTCTTTTTCTTTGACGAAGCACATCTCTTGTTTGACGATGCGCCCAAGGCTCTCGTTGACAAAGTGGAGCAAGTTGCGCGTCTCATCCGTTCCAAAGGGGTCGGGGTTTATTTTGTAACGCAAAACCCAGCTGATATTCCCGAGGATATTTTGGGACAACTGGGCAATCGCATTCAACATGCCCCTCGCGCCTATACAGCAAAAGATCAGCGTGCACTGAGGCTGGCCGCAGAGACCTATCGCGAAAATCCACGTTTTTCTGTTGAACAGGCTATTTTAGAAGTTGGAGTCGGCGAGGCTGTGACATCATTTCTAGAAAAGAAGGGTGTGCCAGGTATTGTCGAGCGCACCCTCATCCGCCCACCGTCTTCACAGCTTGGGCCCATCACCGCCGCGGAGCGTAAAGCGGTGATATCAGCTTCTGAGTTCTCGCGGAAATATGACACAGCGGTGGATAGTCATTCTGCCTATGAAATTTTGCAAGACAGAATGAAAAGAGTAGCCGAGGAAGGCCAACAAAACGAGATCGAAGAGGCCCATGCCCCTTTGCATAAGCGTGAGTTTAATACAGCTCGGCGTTATTCAGGAATGCGTGTTGGACGTGGACAGAGTCGACGCTATGGACAACAGGAGAGCGTAGGCTCTGCGCTCTCGCAGGCTCTGGTCAAAGAGCTGAAAGGCACCACAGAACGGCGCATTATTCGTGGCGTGCTGGGGAGCTTCTTTAAGGGGCGTTAATCTGTGCGCGAGCGGCCTCGTTTTTCAAAACGGGGCAACATGGCTGAAAAATCCTGACCGCGTCCATCTTCTTTATTTACGAATTGCTCATAGAGTTCTTTGGCTCTTGCCCCCATTGGCGTGTCCGCATCGACGAGTTCTGCGGCCTCTTGGCTCAGTGTCAAATCTTTAAGCATCAAATCGGCAGAAAAACCTGGTTTATAGTCATTGTCTGCGGGTGATTGGGGGCCGATGCCTGAGGCAGGGCAATAGGCGTTCATGCTCCAGCTATATCCCGAAGAGGTGCTGACGACGTCGAACATCGATTGGCGATCCAGCCCAAGTTTATCGGCCAGCGCAAAGGCTTCGCAGGTGGCGATCATCGTCGCGCCAAGGATCATATTATTGCAGATTTTTGCCGCCTGACCGCTGCCAGAGCTGCCGCAGAGGACCGCTTTTTGCCCCATCACATCAAAGAGGGGCTGGGCTTTTTGGAAGGCGGTCTCTGATCCCCCGACCATAAAGGTCAGCGTTCCAGCGCTTGCGCCCCCAACGCCTCCTGAGACAGGAGCGTCGAGTGGTAAAACGGAGTGTTCTTCGGCGCTCTCTGCCACCAGACGCGCACTTGCCACATCCACCGTGGAACAATCCAGAAAGACGCTCCCCGCCTCCAACTCTGGGAGCACTTCTGCGGCAACAGATTGCAAGATTGCACCATTTGGCAGCATCGTGATGACGACATCCTGTCCTCGAACCGCTTCTGTCACCGTCGTTGCGACGCTCACGCCTTGTGTCTCAACGGGCTGCGTGTCAAAGCCAGTGACGTCATATCCCGCCTTTGCCAAGTTCTCCGCCATCGGCCGACCCATATTTCCAAGTCCGATAAAACCGATTTTCATTTCCTCTCTCTCCCTATGTTGAGTTCACCCTGCTCTAATGAGGCGAGCATGCTTGAAATCGCCTCTTGGGGCACATTTGTAAGCTGATGCTTCCACTTTGGCGCACGATCTTTATCGATGATTGCAGCGCGAATGCCTTCGAGAAAATCACCATGTTCCATGGAGCGGGCTGTAAAGCGGTATTCCCAAGTAAGCGCTTCGCCCAAGTCTGCCCGCGATATTTTTAAGTGGTGCAAAATATGCAAGGTACAGGCTAACGAAAGGGGGGAGCTACGCGATAACATGCTTAGGGCGCGTTCAGCCTCAGCTTCTGAGGCGGCTTTAAGACGCGCGACAATTTCAGCGAGATCGGTCCCTTCAAACCAAGCATCAATATGTGATCTGGTCGCGCGCAATGCTCCTGGCGGTGCGGTGTTATAAAAGCGCAAGAGCGTTTCAACCTCGCCGCTGGCTTCTAAACTCTCTTTGGCTTCCTCCCAGTTTTCTTCTGGAATAAAGGCATCCGCAAATCCGATATAAATCGCATCAGCCGCACTCATCCGCGCAGTTGTGAGGCCAAGATAAGCGCCAAGGTTGCCTGGAGCATTGGCAAGGATATGCGAGCCGCCGACATCTGGCACCAGCCCAATGCCACACTCAGGCATGGCGATTTGGCTGCTCTGCCCGACAATCCGATGACTGCCATGGCAGGATATACCAACTCCGCCCCCCATCGTGAACCCCTGCATAAAGGCCACATAGGGCTTGGGATAAGAGGCAATCAGCGCGTTCAGCCTATATTCGTCGGCCCAAAATGTTTGGCCAAAGCCAAAATCACCTGCTGTCCCAGTGGCGTAAAGATCGGCAATATCACCGCCCGCGCAAAAGGCGCGATCCCCCAAGGCATCGATAACAATCAGTTTCACTAAAGGATCATCTCGCCAGCGCTCCAAAGCATCTTCGATAGCGCTGCACATTTCATAGGTTATCGCATTTAACGCTTCGGGTCGTTGCAAGGTGATACGCCCCGCCTGACCAGCTAAACGAATGTGAATATCACTCATCGTGCTGCCAAAAGCGCGCGCGAAACGATAAGGCGCATGATTTCATTTGTGCCTTCCAGAATTTGGTGCACCCTCAGATCACGAACGATCTTTTCAATGCCATAATCAGCCAAATAGCCATATCCTCCATGCAGTTGGAGACAGCCATTTGCCACATCAAAGGCCGCATCGGTCACATGCATTTTGGCCATGGCGCAAAAGGTGCTCGCATCATTTTCCTTCCTGTCAAGTTTCCAAGCCGCTTGCCGCAAGAAAACACGCGCTGCTTGAAGTTTTATTTCAAGTTCAGCGAGTTTGAATTGCAGCGCCTGAAATTGATTGAGTGTTTTGCCAAAGGCTTTTCGCTCGCCCATATAGGTAAGCGTTTGGTCAAGAGCGGCTTGAGCGCCTCCCAAAGCGCTTGCTGCGATATTGAGGCGCCCTCCATCTAAGCCTGCCATGGCATAGCTAAACCCTCGACCTTCTTCGCCTAAAAGGTTGTCAAAGGGTACTTTGCAGCTGTCAAATTGAACCTGCGCGGTGGGCTGTGCGCGCCATCCCATTTTGTCTTCTAACGCGCCATAGCTCAGACCATCTGCACCAGCCTCGACAATAATGGCGGAAATACCCTTGGGACTGTCATCCCCCGTACGCGTCATGACGATATAAGCATCCGAGTAGGAGCCGCCCGAAATAAACGCCTTGGTCCCCTTCAGCTGATAGCCCTCATTGTCACGCATCGCTTTGGTTTTGAGCGCGGCTGCATCAGAGCCAGAACCAGGTTCTGTGAGGCAGTAACTAAACACTTTGTTCATCGCGCATAAATCGGGCAACCAGCGGGTTTTACTGTCTTGAGAGCCAAAGGTATCGATCATCCCGCCGCACATATTGTGTATAGACAAAAAGGCCGAGACTGAAGGGCAGGCCATGGCTAAGGCTTCAAACACCAATGTCGCGTCTAATCGGCCAAGACCAGAGCCGCCTTGGTCTTCGGACACATAAATTCCGCCAAGCCCAAGCTCTGCGACTTTGGGCCAGAGGTCTTTGGGGATGGTTTCGTCTTTTTCCCATTTCAGTGCATAGGGCGCAATATGCTCTTGGCCAAACCCATGGGCCATATCCCAAATCGCCTGCTGCTCTTCGCTTAATGCAAAATCCATGTCCTATCCTTAAAAAGATTTAAGCAGTCTGTGAACCCGCGTGAGGCTCGACCATTTTATAGGTCTTTGCAAGCCCTCTTTAGAGACAATGATGCGCGAGTGTGCCGAGCATGATTATAAGTCTAACGCGCTTATGATCCGTTGTGCCTCGTCCAAGGGTTTGTTGAGTGCATCGCTGTTTTCGCCTGGATAAAACCGTGCGCGCGTCGCTGTGGGCAAAGGGGCAGGGCTTATGATATGGACTTTGGGACCAAATTTCTGACTCTCCGTTTGCCAACTCTTGGCCAGAGCCATTTGTGCCGCTTTACTCGCCCCATAGGCGGAAAAAAACTTTTTGCCAGCTTGAGGATCATCGAAGAAGATTGCTTGGCCGGCCTCGCCCAAGAGCGGAGCGACAAATGGAATTAAGACCCCAGTTGCCGTCACATTAATGGCAACAGATTTGTCCCAATCTTTTTGATCAAGCGTTGAGGCGGGGCTCAAGGGGGCTGCATGGATTGCGCTATGGGCCCAAAGGTCAATCTTGCCCCAGCGCTCATAGATCGAATGACAGAGATGCGCCATGGCCTTGGCATCGGTGATATCCATCGGCGCGAGAACCGCCTGTCCTCCCCGCTTTTGAATACGATCATCCAAGGCTTCTAAGGCGCCAACAGTCCGCGCAACGGCAATAATATGATGGGTCTCGCAAAGTGCTTCGGCAAGGGCCGCGCCCAAACCGCGAGAGGCGCCAGTGATAAGAGCAATTTTTTCAGTCATGGCAGGCTGATGACGGTTTTTTTAAGCTAGGTCAATGCTCTGAAGGAACGCGCCACTCTGGATTATTCGGCAGCTTGAAGCTGAAAGCCTTTGGCCAACATGTCCGAGGGTTCAATAGGATACTGACCCGAGAAACACGCGTCACAATATTGTGGTTGCTTGACGTCGCGCCCTTCTGTTTCACCAACTGCGCGATACAATCCATCCAAAGAAATAAATTTCAGACTATCAACCCCTAAGTGATCACGCATTTCTTCTTCGCTCATTGTCGCGGCCAAGAGTTTTTCCCGCTGTGGCGTATCAACCCCGTAAAAACAGGGCCACATTGTGGGAGGGCTGGCAATGCGAAAATGGACCTCTTTCGCGCCCGCGTCGAGGACCATATCCTTGATTTTGCGAGAGGTTGTGCCGCGCACAACGGAATCGTCCACGAGGATCACACGTTTGTCTTTGATCAGCGCTCGGTTGACATTGAGTTTGAGCCGAACGCCCATATTCCGGATCTGTTCGGTCGGTTCGATAAAGGTTCGCCCCATATATTGGTTGCGCACAATGCCCATGGCATAGGGGATATTTGAATGCTGTGAAAAGCCGATGGCAGCAGGGGTACCGCTGTCGGGCACTGGACAGACGAGATCGGCCTCAATTGGGTTTTCTTTTGCCAGTTCTACACCAATTTGACGGCGGGTTTCATAGACGGACCGATCGCCGATAATGCTATCTGGCCGTGAAAAGTAGACGTGTTCAAAGATGCAGAATTTAGACGCGCGTTTGCGGAACGGAAAATGGCTCTCAATGCCCTTTTGCGTGATGACGACCATTTCGCCAGGTGCAATCTCACGTTCATACTGAGCGCCGATGATGTCCAAGCCACAGGTTTCAGAGCTCAGCACCCAAGCCTCTCCGACACGGCCCAGCACAAGAGGACGCATGCCCATAGGATCACGCACGCCGATGAGTTTGCTTCTCGTCATGGCAACAATGGAAAAGGCACCTTCGACCCTGCGAAGTGCGTCTTCCATACGTTCCAGAATATTGCGTTGCAAAGAGCGCGCCATGAGATGAATGATACATTCCGTATCAGAGGAACTTTGAAAAATCGAACCGCGTTCAATCAATTCGCGGCGCAAGGCTTCGGCATTGGTGATATTGCCATTATGCGCAATCGCTGCGCCGCCCATAGCAAATTCTCCAAAAAAAGGTTGGACGTCCCGAATGGCCGCTCCCTTTGATCCAGCAGTTGAATAGCGCACGTGTCCAATCGACAACGCACCGGGTAGTGTTTTCATCAAGCTTTGCGAGGTGAAGTTATCGCGCACATATCCAAAGCGTCTTGCTGAATTAAACCCGTTTGTTTCGTCATATGCCACAATGCCGCCTGCCTCTTGCCCGCGGTGTTGTAAGGCATGTAGCCCCAGTGCGACAAAGTTAGCCGCATCGGTCACGCCCAATATGCCAAATACGCCACACTCCTCTCGTAACTTATCGTCATCAAAGGGGTGTGCAGGTGGCATATGAGAACAGGTCAAACCGATACGCTCCGACTCAAACTATGTGATTGAGTGTTCCTATAACGGCTTTGACAGACACTGTCATTAAGGTTTCATCGCATAAAAACGAATGTTGTAACGCTAGAGGGGGGTTAACCGCACACAGCAACTAAGTTTTCGTATTGCGTTGTGATCCAGCCAAGAAGGCGTTCTGGATTACGTGCTTCGATATTTGCAACCACATTGCTGAATAGCTCTGACGACTTACTTTGCTCAACAAGTTCAAAGGGTTCCGTACTTAGAACACTGGAATAGGCAAAAAACATGATTGCAATCAAAGCCACGCCTCTGAGCAAACCAAACAGGAACCCAAGCGCTTGGTCGACGCGACTGGCTGACGTTTTATCGATCACAGAAGACAGGAGTGGCGTGAAAAACGAAACAACGACTAAGGTAATCGCAAAGACAACGGCAAAGCCACCGATCACGGATAGTTCACAACTATCCGCCAAAATAGGACCGATAATGGGGATTTCTTTGACCAAAGGAACCATTTGAGGCGCAAAGGCAAAGGCCACGCCCGCCGCAACGATCCAGCCCACAATCGCCATCGCTTCGCGCACGATACCGCGTGCATAGGCCAAGATCGCTGAGATCAATACAATGGCTAAAATCACACCATCTATGATGTTAAAGCCTTCCATTTAGTGTCTATCCATTCCCATCGTTTGCGTCTTTACTTGTTTCTCCAGCACAGCATGCACAAATGCGTTTAAGTCGGCAACCTGCGTCACCTGTGATCCAGCCGATTCGCTCAATTGATCTGATGTCGGTGCAACCGCCGTCGAAAATCCCAATTTGCGAGCCTCTTTTAACCGATTTTCAGCCTGTGTCACGGGTCTAAGTGCACCAGACAGACTTATTTCACCAAAGACAACAGCATCGTTGCTCATCCGCACATCATGAAGAGCCGACAAGAGGGCCGCTGCAACAGCAAGATCCGCCGCAGGTTCCGAAATTTTAAGCCCCCCCGCCACGTTGAGATACACGTCATGCCCTGTAAACGGAATGCCACAGCGCGATTCAAGAACGGCCAGAACCATAGCAAGGCGTGCGCTGTCCCATCCAATTACCGCTCGGCGTGGCTGGCTGAGTGAGGAGGGGGAAACGAGAGCTTGAAACTCCACCAAAAGCGGTCGCGTTCCTTCGATGCCTGCAAAGACGACCGAGCCTGGGCTTTGTGCCTCACGGTCAGAGAGAAAGAGCGCTGATGGGTTTGCTACTTCCTTTAGGCCACGTCCCGTCATTTCAAACACGCCAATTTCATCGGCTGGACCAAATCGGTTCTTTACCGCCCTTAGAATGCGAAACTGATGGCCGCGCTCGCCTTCAAAATAAAGCACAGTATCGACCATATGCTCCACAACCCGTGGCCCTGCGATCTGGCCATCTTTGGTGACATGGCCAACGAGGAACAGCGCGATCCCGCGCTTCTTTGCCAATTTTATCAACTCATGTGAAACGGCACGCACATGCGAGACTGTGCCTGGCGCCGATTCAATATTGTCGACAAACATGGTCTGGATAGAGTCAATCACCGACACATCAGGCGTATCCGCCGCATCAAATGAACTGATAATATCACGCACCGATGTGGCGGAGGCCAACTCCACTGGCGCATTCTCTAACCCCAAACGCTTGGCACGCAGTCGCACTTGCGAGACCGACTCCTCGCCCGAAGTATAAGCCGTTTTAAGGCCAGAAAGGGCAAGCGCGGCCGTGGCTTGCAAGAGAATGGTGGATTT
>WTIQ01000129.1 GCA_011525185.1 Paracoccaceae bacterium
GTCATAAGGTATGAATCCTGGAACAAAGCTTGTGGCGATTGTCGGTTTCGCGGCAATTCTTCTATATTTCTTAGCCAATAGCAACATTTTGCAGCGCGTTTCATATGATATTTACGAATGTTCACACAGGACCGAAGGCAAAATAAAGCTTTGGTTTAAGGAACAATCCGTCGGTCAAAATTTTGAATTTACGCTAAACGGCGTGTCCACCAGGCCACAAATTTCGGACATTCAGGATGGGCGGGTCACGTTTTCCGCAAAAAATAGAGCCTTTATCCTCGACACAATCACCCAACGCTTGATACAAGAGGAGACAGGATCGGTTGTCATTTATAAATGTGACCTAAACGAATTTCGGATGTAAACCTAAATAAAAAAGGGTTTTAGCCGTTTTTAGGATCACCGATAATGTGAGGCTTTTTGAATGTCGGAAACAGGCTCCAACCTTATATCCTCTCTGAATAAATCAGGGACTGGAGTGAATTTGACCAATTTGGTGAGTGGCTTGGTGGAGGCCGAAACAGCCGCTAAACAGAGCCGTATCACCAAAAAGGTTGACGCAGCCAATCTGCAAATTTCGTCTTTTGGTCAACTCAGTAGCAAGCTAGAGACATTTACCACCTCCCTCACCGCTTTAGAAACTGACAATGCGCGCACCGCCGCCACAGGTAGCGTTGCCACCAGTTTGAGCGTAACAGACGAAAGTATCGCGCAAGATATCAATGCAAGCATGACCGTCTCTTCTGTTGCCAAAGGCCAAGTGGTCACCTACGACCTGACCCATGCCGATATGCTCAATTCTTCATCGCTTAGTGGAGTGAGCGCAATCGACACTGGTACCCTCACGCTGACCTTGGCTGGAAACAATACTGATATTGTGATCGATAGTACGAACAATACCCTGCAGGGGCTTGTCGACGAAATTAATAACATTTCTGGCATTCAAGCCTCGCTTATTGATACGACAGGCAGCGGTGGCCTTGCCCTAGTTTTAAAATCTGATACTGGTACTGGAAATGCCTTTAGCCTCTCCAGCAGCGACGACCTTAGCGAATTTTCAAGTGCCCCTATGCTCTCTGAAACGCCAAGCCATGTCTCGCTGAGCGTTGCGGCAAGTGATGCCATATTCACCGTGGATGGCCTTAGTATCACGCGCTCTAGCAATATTATTACGGATGTGTTCGCAGGCCACCGTCTCGATATCAATGCCGTGAGCGCAGATGAATTTGGGATTGCCTCAGAAGTTATCACAACGGATGCAGAAACGCGCATGCAATCCTTTGTCGATAGTGTAAACGCGGTGAAAACTTATCTGATAACGGAAACCAAGCGTGGTATTGGAGGCGCAAGTGATGGCTCGCTGGTGGGAGATATTGCCGCGTCACAAATCTTGCGTGACCTAAACGCACTCACCACCCGCGAAATAACGGGGTATGGGAGCACATCTGTGTATCTGGCCAATCTGGGCATTCAGACAGAGCGCGATGGGACCCTAAGTCTCAATAGCACTAGGTTTAATGCAGCCCTTGATGCTGACCCTGACCTTTTGAACGTAGTGTTTTCCTCGCTTTATTCGAGCGACAACGACAACATCGCTGCCTCTGGCTCAACAACTTCTCCCCCAACGCCTGGCAGCTACTCTTTTAGTTACACAGTTGGGAGCGATGCGACACTTGATGATCAAACCATCACGGGGAGCGCCAATGACAATGGAAATATGATTTTCACAAGCACGGGAGGCGCGACTGAAAATCTCTCCGTCCGCTTATTGTCAAATCAAAATACGTCAGGGACTGTGCGCTTTGGTCAAAGCGTAATCGACAAACTTCAGAGCTATGTGGACGATATTTTATCCTCAACAGGCCTCATTCAGTCCCGCACAACCGCCTTGAAAAACGACCTGAGCACCTATTCCGATGAGCAAACTGATCTGGACAACGCAATCGCTACACTTACGACAAATTACAATCTGAAGTTCGGAGCGATGGAAAGTCTTGTTACTCAGCTTAACAAAACTGGCGAATATCTGACATCGATGATGGATGCTTGGAACAAAGATCGCGGCTAAAAAAGACCTATACATAATAGACAAAAATAGAAGAAACACCCTGCCTGGTGGTACCAGTGGGCAACGTCAGCCTACCCCTCTGGCCGCCGCAGCCCTTATTTTTAAAAGGGAGCGGCGTGATGCAGAGATCTTTAAAAATAAAATTAGAGAGATCTCTACAATAATGAGATCACTGGCGGTTTGGACGTTCTATTGCAGGATCACGCACAAGACCTTTCGCCGCCTGCCTCTTGGACAAGAAGCGGATTGAGATCAAGAGAGGCTGACAGCGCTTTAAACTCCAGTGACAAAAGAGCGGTATGAGTATCCGTCATGCTAAATACCCGATTGAATATGTTGGTAACGCACTGCATTTTGCCTTTGCCAGCCGCGACAGTGTCTCATCAAAAGGCGCGTTTGCAAACTCACGGGCATAGATCCCTTCTGTTACAAAAACGCTATCCCAGCCAGCCGCATGAGCACCGCATATGTCATGCTCTAGGCTATCGCCTACCATTAAAAGCCTCTCCGCACTCAACTCTGTTTGCAACGCATCAAAAACAGCACGATGTGGCTTACCATAAAAAACAACGCGCCCACCGCGCTCTTGATGAGTATGTGCCAAGGCACCAGGTGACATGACAAGCCCTTCTGCTCGCGGGCTGATCCTGTCTGGATTTGAGCAATAAACAGGCAATTCAGACTCAAGCGCTAAATCCATCACGGGCTGTAAGCTCTCTTTATCCGCGTCGTCCGCAAGGCCCATGAGTAAAACGGCTTCAGCGCATTCAATAGAGGTCAGCGTGATATCTAATCCCTCTGCCCAGCTTTGTGCATCACCATTCGCCCTCTCAATGACATAGAACGAAGTCTCAGTGATTTGGCTCGACTTTATATCCTGCCAAAGCGCCTCTCCACTTGTCATGACCTGTTTAAACATAGCTGGATCAAACCCCATATGCGAAATGCGATCCCTGTTCTCGTGCGCGCGCTTCCCTGAATTTGAAAGAACAGCAAGCGGGGTAGATATCTTAGAAAGCCTCTCAATCGCGCTTATCGCCTCTGGATAAGCGGTGCTTCCGTTGTGCAACACCCCCCACTGATCGACTACAATAGCGTCATACTGAGGGGCGAGGTCGATAATGGACTGAATGCGTTGGGGCAAGATTCTGCCGTATCCTTTGGGTTCACAAGACTTGCCGCATACTCAGCAACCCCTTCTAACGACAACCCTAGTGCGGCAAGGTCCACCGTACCACATAGCATATCACTGGAA
>WTIQ01000233.1 GCA_011525185.1 Paracoccaceae bacterium
CCGTTATGGCGCGCGACAGCCTTGGAGGCGCGCGTCTGGTTTAATATTTATGGAGACAAAGATGGCTGGAGAAATTCCAAATCTTGAAGTGCAAGTGCGCACGGGGACAGGCAAGGGCGCCGCTCGTCAAGTACGTCGGGACGGCATGGTCCCTGGAGTGGTCTATGGTGGGGGTGCTGATCCGCTCGCTATTCAAATACCGCAAAATGTGTTGCTAAAGAAATTGAAAGCGGGACGCTTTCTCTCAACGCTTTTCAACCTCAAAGTTGAAGGCCAAGAAGATGTACGCGTCATCTGTCGTGATGTGCAACGTCATGTGGTCAAAGACCTTCCAACTCACCTCGATCTGATGCGCTTGCGTCGCACATCTCGGGTGAACTTGTTTATTCCTGTTGAATTTATCAACGAAGAGAAATGCGAAGGCATCAAACGTGGCGGTGTCTTAACCATTGTGCGTCCAGAGGTGGAACTGCGTGTTACAGCGGGCGATATCCCTGAAAAAATCACGGTTGATCTTGAAGGTCAAAAAATTGGTGACGTGATCACGATTTCTGCAATCTCTCTGCCAGAAGGGGCACGTCCGACCATTGATCGGGACTTTGTTGTGGCCAACATTTCTGCGCCTCGTGGCCTTAGCAGCAGCGATGATGAACCAGAAGAAAGCGAAGAAGCAACAGAAGAGAGCAGCGAGGCCTAAGCCACGCCATCTCAGCGAAACGGTTGAAAACGGGGCAAGTGTGCCCCGTTTTTTAATTTTTAAAGATCCCTGCATAATAGACAATAATGGCTAAGACACCCCGCCGAGTGGCATCACCGGACCGCGCCTGCCTGCCCCCTCGGCAGGCGCGGTCAAGAGATCAAGTCATTGCAATATATGGACATCGCGGGAAATCAACAAAGGTTCCGTAATCGAACTATCGCGCCTACCCAGTCAGCCGCGACCCTCGTTTTTAACGACGGAGGGTTTTATGTACAGGTCAATATGATATTGCTGATAACAAGTGGACTTTGATGGCCAAGCTCCCCCTGCATCAGCGTAAAACCAATAACCTTTAGCGAATTGACTTTCGCAAAATAAAGTCGTTTTGCTATGGGTGTACGAATACAGGTAGCGCAGACATGGAACTCTTTGTCGGGCTGGGTAACCCAGGTGATAAATACCAAAACAATCGCCACAACATCGGCTTTATGGCGATGGATCGCATTCAAGATGCGCATGGATTTTCACCGTGGAAAGCCAAATTTCAGGGACAGATCAGCGAAGGCCGTCTTGGAAGTCGCAAAGTTTTGCTTCTCAAGCCCTCGACCTTTATGAACCTCTCTGGGCAGTCTGTCGGGGAAGCTATGCGCTTTTATAAGCTGACCCCCGACTCCATCTATGTCTTTCACGATGAGCTAGACCTTGCTCCAAGCAAATTTCGGTTTAAATCGGGTGGCGGCCATGCGGGGCATAATGGCTTGCGCTCTCTTCATCAACATATCGGACCAGAGTACCAGCGCATAAGGCTTGGCATCGGACATCCAGGCGATAAATCTCGTGTTGCCAACTATGTCCTTGGCGATTTTGCCAAGTCAGATCAGGACTGGCTTGAGCCCTTGCTTACGGGACTGGCGCAAGGAGCAGGAGAGCTAGCCCAAGGTGAAACAGCTGCTTTTATCAACAAAATCGCCCTGACGCTGCAAAGCCAAAACACACCTACAGGGAAAAAAAAGGCTGCACACGCCCCTGCTCCAAACAAGCCTGTTGATCCAGACGGGATTGGTTCAAACAGCGAAACATCCGATAAGCGAAGCGCATTACAAAAGCTCTTGGATAAATTTAATTGACCCTTCTCAAAGATTTTGCTGACCAGGCAAAAGCCTGCCGCGATCTCGGCTCCCCCTTTATGGGACAATTGATGAGCCTATTTTCTAAGCGCTTGACCCCTAATTCGGAGGTGGCGCATCATCTTTTGTCGTGGCAAGGCGATACCTCGCCCACTGGTGCATCAGTGCCCCTAAGACTGGCCAGTGCCCTTCATGCGCTTGTGTTGGAGGGCAAAAACGGGGCGCTAAGCGATCTCTATCCACCGCGTGAGGTTTATGATGAAACGCTTTGGAGCGCCATTCAGGACGCTTTTGAAAGAGATCGGGACTTTATTTGAACTGGCTCAAGAGCCCGCCCCAGACCAATGAAATTCGCCGAAGTGCCATATTAATCGCGTCCTGTCATCTTTTGAGTGACCGCTTTTCACTGCCCATTGTCCTCTCCGAACTCGGCGCAAGTGCGGGTCTGAACCTATTGAACGACAGGATGGCTTTGCAGATTGGCGACACATGCTTTGCCCCAGAGGCTCCCATATTGACGCTAAGGCCAGAGTGGTCTGGCCCTCTACCACCGCTTGCACCTTACCATATTCAGGAGCGGGCGGGCACAGATATAAATCCCCTAGATCCCCAACGCTCAGATCACCTCTTGCGCTTGATGGCATATACGTGGCCCGACCAACCAGAGCGTCTCGAGCGCCTACGGCTGCTCGCGCCCAATCAAAAAACGCAAATCGCCAATAAATGGGCAAGCCATTGGTTACAAAAGCGTTTGGATCACCGGTATGAAAACGCGCTGCATTTGGTCTATCACACCATCGCATGGCAGTATTTCCCCCACGACGAACAAGAGGCCGCACAAAAGGCTTTGAGCCGCGCAGGCCAACGGGCAACGGATAAAGCCCCTCTTGCGCGTCTTTCAATGGAGGCCGATGGGAATACTCCCAGCGCATCGCTCGATCTCACCCTATGGCCAAAAGGCGAAAAATATCACTTGGGCCGCGTTGACTTTCACGGCCGTTGGGTCAATTGGTTTGGAAACGTAACCCCCAAGTAGAGCTACGCCAGTAAAATGCTAAAAAAAGACCCCGCCCTCAATATTCATGGTGAGGTGATTGAACCATGTTCGTTTTCTCCTCTGACAGGGTTCTTTCGAGATGGACATTGCAATACATGCGCTGAGGACAAAGGCCGCCACACAGTTTGCGCCATTATGAATGAAGAATTTCTGGCCTATTCCAAATATGTCGGAAACGACCTGAGCACTCCTATGCCTGCTTATAATTTCGCAGGCCTCAAGCCAGGTGACAGTTGGTGCCTTTGCGCGTCTCGATTTTTACAAGCTCATGACGAGGGGTGTGCGCCCTTTGTTAATCTCAGGGCAACGCATAAATCTGCGTTAGAGATTGTACCGTTGGATGTTTTAGAAAAATACGCAAAAACACCCGATGGCGGAGAACGTTAGGGCAAATATGGGCAAGCCTTGCACCCACACGATG
>WTIQ01000112.1 GCA_011525185.1 Paracoccaceae bacterium
GAATATGTCTGTAATAGCTTTGAGAGCTCTAAATGAAAGTGTGAACTTTGATCACGAATTATTAAATGGTTTGTTTCAAAAACTACCAGAGAGAGAAGCCGAAAAAATTCTTTTACAAACGTTAGAGAATATATCGATTACGCTAAGCGCTATTCAGGAAAGCTACTTTAGTGAGGAACGAGAGGGATTAGTACACGCTCTGTGTGCCCTTAGAAATTTTTCAAATCGCGTTGGCTTTACAAAATTGGCTCGGGTGGCTGCGGACGCTCAGTTGATTTATGAGACTGGAAATAATACGGCATTAGCTGCTGTAATTCATCGGTTGCTTCGGGTGGGGGATCAATCTCTACAACGTATTTGGGACGTTGATTTCAATCATTATTAATTGGCGATCTGCGTTTGTCTGATATAGAATAGGCATAACCAGCAAGACAGGACGTCACCTCGATAATGATTAAATTTGCAGCGCCAGAGTTGGCTTCTATTCCCGCTTTTATTGCAACTCCAGATGATATTGCGTCGTTGTGCGAAAAGCTATCGCCTACAGCACAACACTGGGTCAAAGTAAATCATTTTACAGGCAAGTTTGCCCAGTCATTGGTTGTTCCCGATACCAGTGGAGCAATTGAATGTGTTTTATTAGGGCTTGGCCATCCAAATGATCGCAAGCGCTCACGCTACGCACTTGCGCCTGCTTTTGCGAAACTACCGGCAGGCCTCTATCATTTTGAAAATGAGCTCGACATCCCAAATCCCGATATCGAGCTGCTTGGATGCCTCATGACAGGGTATCATTTTGATCGCTACAAAAAGATGAGCGGTAAAAAAGTCGATCTGATTGCCCCGAAGTGGTGCGATAAAACTAAGGTTGAAGCTATGGCAGCGGCTGAGCAACTCTGCTGTGATCTAATCAACACACCCGCATCAGACATGTCGCCGCAACATCTCGAAGAGGCTGCAGAGAAGATGGCCGTAGCATTTGGCGCAAGCTGTGAAACCATCCGTGGGCAAGATTTGCTTGAGCATAACTTTCCAATGATCCATGCAGTAGGCCGTGCGGCAGCCACAGAGCCTCGGCTTATTGAGATAAAACATGGATCAAAGGGCCCAAAAATTGCGCTGGTGGGCAAGGGTGTATGTTTTGACACAGGCGGACTCAATCTCAAACCTGGTCAATCAATGTCCCTGATGAAAAAGGATATGGGCGGGGCTGCAAATACACTGGCGCTGGCCCATATGATTCTCTCTGCTGGGCTAGACTGCCAATTACAGGTCCTGATCCCCGCAGTAGAAAATTCAGTGAGCGCAACCTCTTTTCGACCAGGGGATGTTCTAACCTCTCGCAAGGGCCTCAGTGTTGAGATTAACAACACAGATGCCGAGGGGCGGCTTGTTTTGGCAGATGCCTTGACCTACGCGAGCGAAAGCAATCCCGATCTTGTGCTCTCGATGGCCACCTTAACAGGCGCGGCCCGTGTCGCGGTCGGACCAGACCTTGCACCCTATTACACAGGATCAGATGAATTTGCAGACGCCATAGACCATGCTGCCCGAACATCACATGATCCCGTCTGGCGCATGCCCTTTCATGATCCCTATGAGGATATGATTGAACCTGCAATTGCAGATTTGGACAATGCCCCAAGTGGCGGCTTTGCTGGCTCTATAACTGCCGCCCTATTTCTACGTCGCTTTGTCGCTCGCCCAGAGACCTACACGCATTTTGACATATACGGCTGGTCCCCCAAGCCCCAAGCAGGCCGCCCTAAAGGCGGTGCACTGCAAGGTGCGCGGACCTCTTTTCATGCGATAAAAGAGCTTTTCGACCTCTGATGGATCCGCGTCTAACAGCCTGCAACGGAAGCTACGCAGATATTGCCTTAAGGGGCAAAGTTGACGCCGAGCACTTTGTGGAGGGCGAACCTGCCTGCGTCGCAACGCCCCTTGCCGATGTCTATAACGCCCCACAGGGCGCGCGAATACGGCAATTCCTATGTGGGACGGAACTGCGTGTTTATGAATGGCGTGAAAATCTAGCCTTTGTGCAAAATCAAAAGGACAGCTATGTCGGCTGGGTCGAGACTAGCGCCCTCTCCAAAGACCCCATAGAAAAGACACATAAAGTGATTGTGCCCACGGCGCATCTTTATGAGGAGCCTGATTTTAAGTCTAAGCTGATTGGGCATGTGACACTAGGCGCTGAAGTGCGCGTGGATGCCCTGTCCAATGACTACCATCAAACACCTAGAGGATGGCTCTATCATCGCACTCTGAGCACCCTGAGTGAATTTGCAAGTGATCCGGTCCGCATCGCTGAAATGTTTCTGGAGACCCCTTATCTTTGGGGCGGGAACAGCGCTTTGGGCCTCGATTGTTCAGGCCTTGTCCAGCTAAGTTGCCACGCCTGCGGCCTGCCTTGCCCTGCTGATAGTGATCTCCAAGAGCGTGAGCTAGGGGCACCATTGGACAGCACCGAAAACCTGCGCCGCGGTGATCTCATCTTTTGGAAAGGCCATGTGGCTTGGGTACACTCCCCCAAAACCTTGATCCACGCCAATGCATTTCATATGTCTGTGCAAATCGAAGACACCGAGACCGCGTTAAAGCGCATTGCCGCCACATCCACAGGCGCGCCCACTGGTTTTAAACGCCTGACAGCTTCTTAGAAACAGACCTCGGCACAATTGAAATCGATGAGAGACATACTGTCAAAGATCTCTGCATAACGCTTTTTCCATTTAGAAATGAGGCCCGCGCCAGCCTGGGTAGGCGCGCGTTTACGGTGACGAAATATGTGAGAATTCCCAGCAATACCCATATCTTTCAATAAATTGAGACAGTGAACGCGCCTGCCGAGGGGGCAGGCAGGCGCGGGTCGGTGGCACCACTGGGTGCGGTGTTTGGGCTATTTTTCTATTATGCAGACGTCTTTAATAAACAAAACGATCGGGGTTCTGTTTACCCTGATCCTCGCTTTTTTCGCTCTCCAGCACAGCGTTTAGAGCAGTATTTTACATCTTCCCACGTCTTTTCCCATTTCTTGCGCCAGCTAAACGGGCGCTGACAGACGGGGCAGATTTTGGAGGGAAGGTGCTGTTTTTTCATTTCTTCAGCCCGCCCAAAAACCTCTGGCTATCCAGCGCGATTGCCTGTTTTTTGTCCTCACTCATACGCTCATAGGTGCGATACATCATACCCACACGCGGGTTAGAGGCGAGATTCTCACGGTTACGCGCCAAGAAATCCCAATAGAGATAATTGAACGGACAGGCCTC
>WTIQ01000378.1 GCA_011525185.1 Paracoccaceae bacterium
CCATGCCATGCACAGGCATGTGGGTTGGGACGGTCATCAGGGTTGGAAAGAATAAAACTTGGACCGTGCAGAGGGTGCGAAATGTATTACTTTTGCGCCCATCGCCGCTCTCTGATGTCGTTTCAATGGGAGTAGACCGTTCTGATACGGATCTCGGCGGATGATCCATAATGCTCGCAGCCAGCACCAAAACACTTCCCGCCAGCACGCCCATCACCATTAACGTCGTTTCTAAATCATAGGTCAGGACAAGGTAAGCGGCAAGCGGTGGCATGGTCATTTGCCCAAGCGCCGTTCCCACTTTTGCAATCCCCGTCATAAGGCCACGCCCCTGTTCAAACCAGCGTGCGACAGTGGAGAGTGTGACCACATCATGCGTCCCCATTCCCAGACCAATAAAGGTTGCAAAAATGAGCACAAGTTGCCAAGGCTCGCTGACTTGGGACATAAGCGCAAAGCCAATACCGTACCCAAGGCCCGCCCCTCCAAGGACGAGGCGAGGACCGAAGCGATCACTCAAACGCCCTGCAAAAAAGGCCAAGACGCCCATCATAAAGAACGCAAGTGAAACGCAGCTAGATAAAAGTGTGCGAGACCAGCCAAAGTCTTGCTCAAACGCATTGAACAAAACACCAAAACCGAAGATTGAGCCAATGACCATAAATTGGGTCATAAAAGCACCGCTCAAGGCTGCGTAACGTCCCATATGGCAGTGTCCTCGCTCAGTGCTCACTTTGTAAAATGAAATAGGACATTGAGTTGGACTTCAAGCGAAATCCTTGCTTTGTCTCGTATGATTAAAACCTGTCAATGACGTGTTCATTATAAAAAAATCATCGAAAAATCTCTTTCGGTAACCCAAACCAAACCAAAACGCGAGCAGCTGATATTAAAATCTGTAGGAGACACCGAGCATAAGGCTCGATACGCGCGATGTCTTCACAATGGGGCTCTTTTGCACGGTGTCGGGCAAAAACGTCTGAGCCGCGTTCGCAATCATACTCCAACGATCGTTCAGCGGATATATCGCGTTCAGTCCAATAAAGGGAAGCGAGGCGCTTTTCACATCATAGGCCGCGCGATCTGCTGTTGCTTCGTTTGTACCCACACCAAAGCGATAGTTGCCCCTCTTTTGATCGAGCATCTGTGCCCCAGCAGTGAAGAAAACGGGAAATCCCAAACCTGGAACAAATTGGCGAAGAGCGAAGCGCAGGCTTTGCCCCCGATCTTGTCCGCCAATAGACTGAGCCAGTGCAATAGAAAGGGTTGTTCCACGAACGATGGTGAAGTCGGCTGTTATCCCAGCGTCAAAGCCCATGTCTCGCTTCATCCCTGAGAGCTGATCTGCATCACCCGAATTATAGGGAGCAACGAGCGCTTTGAGCGCGACAGCGCCACTTATCCTTTCGTTTTGCGCAAAACGATATTTTATCCCGTCGGGAAGACCAATACTCAACGGGCCTGACTGATATCGCAGCGACGGCAGTAAGCGGTTTGTTGCACTGCTGGTGTATGCACTTTGGCTGCTGAGAGCGACAAAGCCAACGGAAAGCCCATCCTTGTCTTGCGCATTAGCAAGCTGTGCAAGCATAAATATCCAAAAAGCGGCAACTGTGAGAATAGATTTCTTCATCTGTTAAAACCTTTTGAAAAGAGGTTGAATATCAATCACTGAGGCGAAACATTGCCTCGTTTCTACGCAGGAAAAAAGGGGTCAGGGGACCGTTGAAGGTCGCTTTTATTGCAGGTTCTTCAAATGTAACACCATCTGCGATCATAGCGCTGCGCAAAATATCGCTATTGTTTTGGAAATTGCTATCGCTTGACCTGCCCGAATACCGTCTCACCGCAAAAATACCGCCTTTGATTGTTACAATTCTGACATTGGGCGACGTGGGTTTCGGGGCGGATTGAGCGGTAAAAGTGGCAGGAAGGTAAAACTGCATCACATCACTCGAGCCGTTTTTTTGTTGAGTGACGGGCACCGTCATATCGATTTTCACGGATTGTGTAACGGGTATGGTCATTGCAATTTCTTGTTGGGCCGTATTCGCGCCAGAGATATATTTAAATAACGTCCTAAAGCCATTATTCGCAGAGGAACTTTCTGTTTCAACGGCAACCCGATCCTCATATTGTCGAATTTCATAGTTATCGGTTTTTGAAAGGATGACAAAGTGGGCCTCTTCATACGCCATTGCTGTATTTCCGCTGTAGAATATCGTCGTAATGCCTAGCACGAATAGTGCGAAAACGAATTTCAGTCGCGACCCGCGTTGTGTGGACTGGGTAAAGAGAGAAGGTGTTATCATAAACTGTACCGTCGGCTAACTTTACATACCCAGAATAGTTTTTTTATGGAAAAAGCAAGGCCATGACAGTGCCGAGTTATCGTTTTCCTCCCGTTGGCATGCGCCAGATGATGTCGGAATCAGAACAGTAGCTCACGACATATATTCTTACGTTGAGATGGGGTAGCTGGCGGGAGTAAATTTTTTGGTGAGCTTTTCTTGGCAGATGATACTTGAGGAGATGCGCGCAACACATGTTGCCTCAGCAGAGCTGCAAGCCTTTTGTCCATTTCCAGACGATATTCGCGCCCAGTCCGTTTGCCCCTTTCAAATCCCTTCAAGTGCGCTTTTGCAAAAGGATGAAGGCCTGTTTTCCGATATTTACGAAGGCTTTCGTGATGCGATTGTTGAAGCTGCACCCCATGCGGCATGGCGACAAACCTTTAAGGGGACGAATGTAAGTACTCGGTTTTTAAACGAATTTGGGTGTTACAGTTTGATCGGTAACGGTGGCCCGTTTGAAAGCGATATTATGAAGGCATGGATCGTCTATATGCCAGCGAGGCTTTATTACCCTTGGCATCACCATCCCGCAGAGGAGGCGTATTTGTGCCTTGCAGGTCAAGCTGATTATCGAAAGCAAGGAGAAGCAGATAAGGTTCTAAGAGCAGGAGGGGTGACGATACATAAATCCAATCAATCTCATGCGATGGAAACCCATGAATGTCCTGTTTTGAATTATGTCGTGTGGAGAAACGAGTTCGATATTGCTCCAGTTCTGACATACGAAGACGCGCGTTAATCAAAGTATTCGCAAAACCTTTTCTGATTTTTTGAATGAGCAAAGCCTTGTTCCTCGTTGCGATGCTTATTTTAGGCATTGCAAAAGGGATTACGCCGCCAGAATATCGTGACCAGATGGCAATTTGGGTGCTGATCCTTGCCATTAGGCTCAGCGATTGGGTGCAATTCGCACGTGTT
>WTIQ01000150.1 GCA_011525185.1 Paracoccaceae bacterium
ATCAAATATCATTTGGATTATATGCACTGGTTGCTTGAACGTAAGAATTGGCTTGCGGGCGATTTGATGACTTTGGCCGATTTTACCGCTGCGGCGCATTTGTCCTGCCTTGATTATATTTCTGATGTGGACTGGAACCGCTCTGCCATTGTTAAAGATTGGTATGCCAAGATTAAATCTCGCCCTGCCTTTCGCGGTATTCTTGCAGACCAAGTTCCAGGCTTTCCACCGCCGCGCCATTACAATGACCTTGATTTTTAATGCAAGAGTTTGAGGCTCTTCGCCCGCTTAAAGATCGCCTCAAGCGTGAGGCAGCGGATTTGGGTTTTGATGCGCTGCACATTTGCGCGCCCTCAGATATACCGCAAGTGCCTGAGCAGTTGGAGGCGTTCTTGGACGCGGGACGGCATGGACAAATGGCATGGTTACAAGAGCGCAAAGAGTGGCGCGCTGATCCGCAAAAACTATGGCCTGAGGCGCGGTCCATCATTGTTCTCGCTCATAATTATGCGCCAGAGCATGATCCCTTGGAGATTTTAACGAAGCCCGACAAAGCCGCGATCTCGGTCTATGCGCAGAATAAAGATTACCATGATGTGATCAGAAAACGTCTCAAACAGTTAGCGCGCTGGCTTATCGCAGAGGCAGGGGGCGAGGTTAAGGTTTTTGTTGATACCGCGCCTGTTGCAGAGAAACCGCTAGGACAGGCGGCAGGGCTTGGATGGCAGGGAAAACACACCAACCTTGTGAGTCGTGAGCTTGGAAATTGGTTTTTTATTGGATCGATTTTTTCAACGCTTGACCTGCCCAAAGATGTGCCCGAACAAGATCATTGCGGCAGTTGTGATAAATGTATTTCAATCTGCCCGACAGATGCCTTTCCCGCGCCTTATACTCTCGATGCGCGTCGCTGTATTTCCTATTTAACCATCGAACACAAAGGCCCCATTCCCGAGAAGTTGAGGGCAAAACTCGGCAATAGGATTTATGGGTGTGATGATTGTCTTGCGGTTTGCCCTTGGAACAAATTTGCCAAAACCGCGCAGGAAATAAAATATCAGTCTCGCTCAGATTTACGGGCACCTGATCTGCGCGAGCTTGCCTCGCTCAATGATGCCGAGTTTCGGGCAAAATTTTCAGGCAGTCCCATAAAACGCATTGGGAGAGATAGGTTTGTCCGTAATGTCCTCTACGCGATTGGAAATTCGAAACGTGTTGACCTGATGCAAATTGCCAAAGACGCGACGATGGACTCAGATCCAACTGTCAGCGATGCTGCGCGTTGGGCGTTTGAGCAACTGGCTTCCCTCAAAAAAGTGGTCTGATTGGACAAGAGAGGCCGCATGCGCGCTAGTTTAGTCGCAAAAATTTGGATTATGATACAATCTCACACTCTGATGGAGCAGGTATGACGGTCTATTTGGGCATTGATACAGGTGGGACCTATACTGACGCAGTCTTACTGCGTGACGAAAAAGAGGTCATCGCAGCAGCTAAATCGCTGACGACTAAAACCGATCTGGCACTTGGTATCGGCAAGGCCGTTCAAAAAACAGTGATGCAGGCTCAAATTGACACGCGTGATATTTCGCTTGCCTGCCTGTCTACAACTCTTGCGACCAATGCTCTCGTAGAGGGGCAGGGGGATCGTGTCGCACTGGTCTATATCGGGTTTCGTTCGGGTGATATTGAAAAGCATGGGCTCAGCGCGGCTCTGAAAGGGGATCCATATCTCGAATTGAAGGGCGGGCACACCCACGCTGGCACAGAGGCTGCGGCACTTGAGGAAGACGCGCTTCGGAGCTGGATAGAAGGCTTGTCAGGGGTGTCCTCTTTTGCAGTGGCCAGCCAGTTTGCAACCCGCAATCCAAGCCATGAGAAGCGCGTGGCTGAGATGATAAGAGAGATGACCAATGCGCCTGTGAGCGCGAGCCACCAGCTTTCTGCCAAGTTAAACGGTCCCAAGCGGGCTTTAACCGCGCTTTTAAATGCGCGTTTGATTGGGCTGATCGACCGCTTGATAGAGCGCACCGATACGCAATTGCACAGTCTTGGTATCAATGCGCCGCTGATGGTCGTGCGGGGTGATGGCGCACTTATTTCAAAAGACCTTGCACGAGAAAAGCCGATTGAAACGATTTTGAGCGGACCTGCTGCCTCTATTGTCGGGGCGCAGTGGCTTACGGGGGCAAAAACAGCGCTGGTTTCTGATATTGGGGGCACAACAACAGATGTTGCCCTTTTGCGAGATGGGAAGCCCGCAATTGATCCCCTTGGGGCGCAGGTTGGCCCCTATCGCACTATGGTAGAGGCGGTTGCGATGCGCACCACAGGACTTGGCGGGGACAGCGAAGTTCACTTTATCACCGAAGGTCTCAAAGGTGGGGTCACACTAGGGCCAAAACGGGTTTTGCCCCTCAGTCTTGCGGCTAAAGAAAACCCAGAGGTCGTTCATGAGGCGCTGGATCGTCAATTAAAAAATACACTCCCAGATGATGCGGATGGCAAATTTGTGCGAAAACTCTGCGATATGGACGTGGCCGCGCTCGGCGAACGCGATGCGCGTCTTTTTCGCCAACTGACATATGAACTTCAGCCACTTGGCGATGTCGTTCGCTCACGGCTTGACGGAAGTGCCCTGTCTCGTCTGGTGTCTCTTGGAGTTGCTCAAATCGCGGCATTAACGCCAAGTGATGCGAGCCATGTGCTCGGCTATACGGATGCCTGGGATCAAGAGGCCGCTCGAAAAGGGCTTTTGGTATTTGCGCGGCGTCGGACAGGCTCGGGTGATATTCTGAGCCAAGAGGCCCATGACATGGCGCAGAAAATTGTCGATCAGTTGACCCATCAAACCGCGCTGGCTCTTTTAACTTCGGCATTTGGTGAAGAGGACTATGCTTTTTCAAACGCGCCCGAAACCCTAGCACAACACGAATTGATGCAGCGAGGGCTCTCTGGTTTTCGTGGCTTGGTGAAAATACAGACAGGACTGAATGTGCCCGTCGTTGGATTGGGCGCCTCTGCCAAAAGTTACTATCCCGCTGTCGGCACTCACCTGAATTGCGACATGATTCTGCCCGAATATGCCCATGTATCCAATGCTTTGGGCGCCGTGGTTGGACGGATGAGAATCCGAAAAAGTGGCAGCGTGACATCGCCAAGCGAAGGGCTGTACCGTCTCCACCTCCCTGATGGGATACAGGATCTCCAAGAGGAAGAGGCAGCGCTACGCGTGTTGGACGCATATTTGCG
>WTIQ01000141.1 GCA_011525185.1 Paracoccaceae bacterium
CTGTAGAGGACGTGATCCTTGGCAATGTCACGCAGGTGGGCGAGCAAGGGGCTTGTCTAGCGCGATCCGCTGTTTTGGCCTCTGGCTTGGACGAGAGCATTCCTGGCCTTGCAATCAACCGATTTTGTGCGTCTGGGTTAGAAGCCGTTAATCTCGCGGCAAACCAAGTGCGTGGTGGAGCCGGAGACGCCTATATCGCGGGGGGTGTTGAAAGCATGAGCCGTGTCCCGATGGGCAGTGATGGGGGCGCGGTCGCGGTTGATCCCTCTTTCACCTTTGACAACTACTTTGTTCCGCAAGGGATTGGCGCGGACATTATTGCCACAGAATACGGATTTTCACGCGATGATGCAGATGCCTTAGCTGTTGAGAGCCAAAAAAGAGCCAAAGCGGCTTGGGACGATAACCGGTTTGCTAAATCCATTGTTTCCGTTGACGACGTGAATGGATTAACCATTCTCGATCACGACGAATACATGCGCCCTGGCACAGATATGCAGGCGCTTGGCGCCTTAAAGCCGTCTTTTAAGGATCAAGGGGAAGTGATGCCTGGCTTTGATAAAATTGCCTTGATGAAATATCCGCATTTAGAGCGGATCAAGCATATTCACCATGCTGGAAACAGTTCGGGGATTGTCGATGGCTCTGCCGCACTTTTGTTGGGGAACAAAGAGTTTGGTGAGAAATATGGCCTCACGCCTCGGGCGCGTATTCGTTCAACCGCCAAGATCGGCACCGATCCCACTATCATGTTAACGGGGCCTATCCCTGTCACCGAGAAAATTCTGAAAGAAAGTGGCATGGAGATTGGGGATATTGATCTTTTTGAGGTGAACGAAGCTTTCGCGAGTGTCGTTTTACGTTTTGAGCAGGCCTTTGATGTGGATCATGATAAAGTGAACGTAAATGGTGGGTCTATTGCTATGGGGCATCCGCTTGGCGCAACAGGGGCGATCATTTTGGGTACCTTGCTTGATGAGTTAGAGCGCAGTGGCAAGGAAACAGGGCTTGCCACTTTGTGTATCGGTTCTGGCATGGGGGCTGCGACGATTATTGAGCGCGTCTAATGCCAAAGTTCAGCAAACCCCCATTTGAAACTGAGCCCGCGGCTCTGCATCCCGTCCTCGGCGTCGCTATGGGAGAATATGACTATAGCATCCTTGGCGATGCTGGGGGGATGACCCAATTTGGAGTCCATATCGAGGTATTAAAGCCTGGTTCTCATTCATCGCTTCATCATTGGCACGAAACTGAGGATGAGATGATTTATATGCTGACGGGTGAGGTGATCCTTGTCGAGGATGAAGAGAGTATCTTGCATGCAGGCGATTTTGCCTGTTGGCCCGCAGGTGCCGCAACAGGTCATCACCTTGAAAACAGAAGCGGCCAAGATGCCTCGTATCTCACCATTGGCACACGACACAAACGGGACGTGATCCATTACCCGCATCACGATCTCATCACACATAAAAATGAAGAGGCGCTTCGGCACACACATCACGACGGACGCCCTTATGAAAAACGGAGTTCGATATGACAGATTTCACGATGAGCAAAGACGGCGAAGGCATCGCCACGATTGTTTGGGATTGTAAAGACAAATCCATGAATGTGATGACGATGGACGCCATGATCGCTCTCGACCAGCTTGTGGAAGACGCGCTTGGGGATGAGGCTGTTGAAGGCATCATTATAACAAGTGGCAAAGCTGATTTTGCGGGCGGGATGGATCTTAATGTTCTGGCCGCGATGAAAACCACATCAGGCGATAATCCAGCACAAGGCGTCTTTGATGGCATCATGAAAATGCATGCAGCCTTGCGCAAGATTGAGCTTGCAGGCATGGACCCCAAGACGAAGAAGGGCGGCAAACCCATTGCGACTGTGTTGCCCGGAACGGCGATGGGCATTGGGCTGGAGCTGCCAATGGCCACGCATCGCATTTTTGCCGCGAATAATCCAAAGGCGAAAATCGGGTTTCCAGAAATCCTTGTGGGCCTGTTTCCAGGCGGCGGTGGGACGACCCGTCTTGTGCGTAAGCTTGGGGCAATGGCGTCAGCTCCGTTTTTGTTAGAGGGTAAATCGCTGGCACCCGCCAAGGCGAAATCAGCAGGGCTTATCGATGAAGTCAGCGATGATGCAATGGCCGATGCGCGCGCTTGGGTTCTCTCTGCAAAGGATGCCGATTTGGTCAAGCCTTGGGATGCCAAGGGCTATAAAATGCCAGGGGGAACACCCTATCATCCTGCTGGATTTATGACATTTGTCGGCGCTTCAGCGATGATTAATGGCAAGACCCAAGGTGCCTTTCCCGCCGCCCAAGCGCTTCTCTCGGCGGTATACGAAGGGGCGTTGGTGCCCTTTGACACTGCACTCAAAATCGAGGCACGCTGGTTCACAAATATAATCATGAACCCCTCCTCGAGTGCGATGATCCGCAGTCTCTTTCTCAACAAGCAGGCCCTAGAAAAAGGGGCTGTGCGCCCCAATGGCGTGCCAGATCAATCTGTCAAAAAGGTTGGCGTTATGGGTGCGGGTATGATGGGGGCAGGAATTGCCCTCGTCTCTGCGCAGGCAGGCATTGATGTGGTCCTGATCGATCAAAGCCAAGAGGCCGCCGATAAGGGCAAAGCCTATAGTGAAGCTTATCTCGACAAGGGCATAAAACGGGGTAAAGGAACCCCCGAAAAGAAAGAGGCCATGCTCGCGCGTATCACGGCCACAACGGACTATAGTGCTCTAAAAGATGCAGACCTGATTATTGAAGCTGTTTTTGAAGACCCGGCGATTAAAGCAGAGGTGACCAAAGCGGTCGAAGCAGTGATCCCAGAGGATTGCATTTTCGCATCAAATACCTCGACGCTGCCGATCTCGGAGCTTGCCAAATCAAGCGCAAGGCCCGATCAGTTCATTGGCATTCACTTCTTTTCACCAGTTGAACGGATGATGCTGGTCGAGATTATTCGCGGCAAAGAAACAGGGGACCGTGCTGTGGCCAAGGCTCTCGATTACGTGCGCCAAATCCGCAAAACGCCGATTGTGGTCAATGATGCCCGCTTTTTCTATGCCAACCGCTGCATTATTCCCTATATCAACGAAGGTATTCGGATGGTCTCAGAAGGGATTGCGCCAGCCATGGTCGACAATGCGGCACGGATGCTCGGCTTTCCCGTTGGACCACTGCAATTGGTCGACGAAACCTCTATCGATCTGGGCGCAAAAATAGCCCGCGCGACCAAAGCGGCGATGGGC
>WTIQ01000075.1 GCA_011525185.1 Paracoccaceae bacterium
TGCTCGGTTTAGCCAAGGCACAGAGGTCTTTCAATGCGTTTTGATAAAATTATTACAAGCTCCCCGCTAAACGGCTTTCTTTTTGTTCGACTTCTACAGGTCAATCACACGCAGCGCGATTTCTTCGCCGCGTCTGAGCTTGGTTTCCTCATGGGCTTGGGCAAGGTCTTCTTTGAGCCAATGCGCCGCATCGATCCAGAGGCGGGGATGAATTTCGCGCAAGTGGGTTTCAACAATCCAATCTGCTGTATCGTGAAGTTGTAAACGCTTGCGCTTTGCGCTTGATGTTTCCCGAGGTCCCAGAGGTGTAGACAACGAAACAGCGGTCAAAGCGGCAAACATATTCACGGTGTGTTGATCGGTTTGGCGCTCA
The DNA here is from genome assembly GCA_011525185.1 of Paracoccaceae bacterium. Taxonomy (GTDB): domain Bacteria; phylum Pseudomonadota; class Alphaproteobacteria; order Rhodobacterales; family Rhodobacteraceae; genus LFER01. The sequence goes on from WTIQ01000075.1 coordinate 374, forward strand.
AAAATGTCGATTGTGGCTTCCATGAATTTCGCGACATCAAGTTTTTCATAGACCGAAGCGGTTTTGGTCAGTGCATCAAGGTACATCCACGCATAAGATCCAATGCCCCAAACATCGCGCGTTTTGTTGATCACGCCCACGGCTTCAAACTCAAGCAGGTCTTGTTTTTGGCTCTGTGGGTTAATCAACGAGGCTCCGTAGTCGCGAAGATGTTGAGAAGTTGTTGGGTCTAACTCAATCAGTTGCGTGTAGAGTTGTTTAGAGCTTTGACCGTGTGGGAAATCATGATCAAGCAGACGACATTGTGCCGCCAAAAGATAGGGTGATTTTTCATTTTGTGTACAGGCGGTTGCGAGCAGCGAGTGCGCAGCGTCTATGTGTTTGGAATAGGCTCTATAGGCTGCTGTTGTCTGGTCTTTGTCCGCAAGGGCATACCAGAGGTGACTTGCATCCATGGGCGCATGCGCGAGCAGGACGGAAAACGCGTAATCGTCATCCAAGCCAAATGCGCCGGCTTGCATCATCAAAAAGCCCGAAATGGATGGTTTGACGTCTTGATCTTTAAATGCGGATTTGACTGGGGCTAAAATACGCGAACGTGCACCACGGGTCAGCAGCTTGGAAATTGGCAATCCTCCCGTCGTGCGGGCGCGTATTCCATCAAAATGGCGGATTTCTTCACAAAGCTGCGCCCAATGAGCTTGATCTGCAAGCTTTCGACCTCGATGCAAATACCACTCTACTTCAAGGTCTTCATCGCTTTTGTGGATGATGGCCCGTTCATTTGTCGCCATGACTGTATCAAACGCTCTTAGGCGCTCATTTTTGGGAGTCTCCAGATCTTTGGACGACAGGACAGCGTAATTGCGTGTCTGACTATTTTGTCCAAACAGTGCACGGATACGGTTTAAAATGAAACACAGCCTTTGATAACCTACTCAACGACTTGAAACGTAGTGAGCAAATGGGGCAAAAAAGAGGCAGGGCGCAGGTTGAGATAGGGAAAATTAGGGGAAATAAGGAGGGAATTTATAGTACAAAACTGTGACTTTAGAAACAAAAGATAGGTTTTCTATGGTGTTGATATCATTTTGAAACCAATCGATGGCCATCTTTGGCACGAGAGGTGAATCACCCATAACCAGGGGCAAGGCCGCTCACTTGCCCTATTACGGGTGATCCGAAAATTAGTTTAGGGTTTGGCGAATTCTCGTCGCCATCTCAGTGGTATTCACGCTTAGTTCGTCTGTCTGCAAGAGGCGATCTATGGCGTTTCTCATGTGTATCTTGCCGTCCTCGCTAAAGGGGCCTTGCTGAAAGGCGCTGCACAGTCTCGCGGTCATTTGCGGGTTGATGACATCAGATTTAATAAGCCAATCCGCCATAAAGGCGTATCCCGAGCCTGAGGGGTGATGGAAGCCCGCAAAAGCGCCTCCAAACGCGCCTATGACCGAGCGAAAGCGGTTTGGGTTTTTCAGCTCGAAGTCATTGTGCTGGGTGAGGCGTGTTGCTGCTTTTACCAAGTCATCTGGGGCGGCGGTGCCAATTTGAAGTGCAAACCAGTTGTTTATGACAAGTCGTTCATGCTTCCAGCGCTCGTAAAATGCCTCATGTTCGTCTGTCTCTACATGATGCGAGAGCAATGCCGAGAGCGCGGAGAGTTCCTGCGTCATATTGTTTGCCTCTCTGAGCTGCTGGCGCGCGCACTCTCCCTCGTCTACCTGTGTCAGGCGATAGAGTGCGGCATTGGCCAGCGCACGCGCTCCTGATTGAGCGGCATTGGGTTTGTAGTCTTCCTCAATTTGGTTTTCTTCGTAAAGGCGTTCAAATAACGCCGTGTGTTGTGTTACAAGCTCTTGGTCCAAAGCACGGCGCGCGTGGTAAATTTTAAGAGGATCGACGTCGCGGCTTTGGTCTTGGAGGTGCCGTGCCACCTGAGCCGAAGAGGGCGGCGATAAAAGCTGCGCGCGAAAGGCAGGATCGCGAGTATTATCCCCAATGGCAAGGGCAAGGGCCTCAAGGTATTGGGTCTGATCTGCTGTGCCATCCGTAGAAAGATCTGCGAGAAGGTCGAGTTGCAGCTGATTGTTTGCGTCCCATGTGTTGAAGGGATCGCTGTCATGGGCCAAGAGCAGCATGCGCTCTTGGTCGCTGCGGGGATGGTGAAGTTGAACGGGCGCTGAAAAGTGACGTAATACAGAGGCGACAGGACGTTCTTTCAACCCCGTAAAGTCAAAGGATTGACGCTCCTCAGTCATTTTCAACAATTTTGTTGCTTGTATCTCTGTGCCATCTTGGGACAAGAGGCCGACGGCAATAGGAATGACTTGGGGCGTCTTCTCTGTTTGGCCTGGCGTCGGTGCGGTTTTCTGTTCAAACGTTAGGGTAAAGGTGCCATTTTCAAATTGTTCTGTCACAGACACATGCGGTGTACCCGCCTGTTGATACCAATTTTTAAATTGGGTGAGATCTTGTCCTGTGGTGTCCTCAAACACTTTGAGCCAGTCCTCAATCGTGGCGGCATCTCCGTCATGGCGCTCAAAATAGAGGTCGAGCGCTTTTGCATAGGCCTCATCTCCGACAATCCGTTTGAGCATTGCGATGACTTCCGCGCCTTTTTCGTAAATGGTGGCCGTATAAAAATTGTTGATCTCTACAAAGCTTTCGGGCCGCACCGGATGGGCGAGGGGGCCGCTATCTTCTGGGAATTGTACTGATCTTAGGCGAATAGCGTCATCAATGCGTTTTACAGGAGCACTGCGCAGATCTGAGGTGAATTGCGCATCTCGAAATACCGTCAGCCCTTCTTTGAGACTGAGTTGAAACCAGTCCCGGCAGGTGATGCCGTTCCCCGT
>WTIQ01000275.1 GCA_011525185.1 Paracoccaceae bacterium
CCGTTGATATGTACGAGGCCGATGCAGACGTATGGCATAACGATATGCATGCAACAGGTGACAGCATTATGAGTCTTTTAATGTTGGCAGCCTCATACGGAACACGTATCATTATCGAAACGAAGGGAGCTCAGGCCACCGAGCTAGCGGATGCACTGGAAGACTTAATCGCAGATCGCTTTGGCGAAGAATGCTAAAGCCCAGTAAAGGCCGAGTATGAAACAAGACACATTTAAGAATGGTTTCGAACAGGTAAAAGAGGAAGATACCGAAGCGCCTAAACGCTTGGACGACCAACCCTATGATCGTCGCAAATTGTCTTATGCAAATACCTTTGAAAATACATTTCAGAGAGTGACAATCCAGACCATTGAATTGCTAACGGCGCGTCTAAGCTTGCTGCGTCGCATTCGAAAGTTTGAGGCAATGGGCGTCCCTTTTGGACAACCGTTTTGGAAACAAGCGCTGGATGTGATGGGCATCAAACTCACAACACCAGACGAACAGATTAGACGCATTCCAGAAAAAGGTCCTTTGGTCATAACGTCGAACCATCCTCATGGGCTGGTTGATGGTATGATCCTTGGAGAGCTCATTGGTCGCGTGCGCACCGATTATAAAATTTTGACCCGCTCCCTTCTGACGGGGGTGGCAGAAATCGATCAATTTATGCTCCCAGTTCCGTTTCCACACGAACCAAACGCCTTACAAAAAAACCTTTTGATGAGAAAGCAGGCTATGGAGCATCTTAAGGATGGCGGTGTGATTGCTGTTTTTCCGTCTGGAGCCGTAGCGGCCTCCGAAACAATGTTTGGTCCCGTGATTGAAAAAGAGTGGAACCCTTTTACGTCGAAAATGATACAGCGCTCTCGGGCAAGAGTGGTACCAATCTATTTTCCTGGCGCAAATTCTCGCTTGTATCAAATTGCAAATCAGGTCTCCGCCACTTTGCGTCAGGGCCTACTTTTATATGAGATTTCACATGCCTTGGGCAAACCGCAATCACCTGTGGGTTGGTCATCCGATTGAACGTACCCAGATCAGTGACTGGGCTGACAATCCCCGTGGCTTTATGTCTTGGCTGCGCGCAGAAACGCTTAAACTTGGTCTGCCGCGTTAGAGCAAATTTAGCCAAATTGGACATCGATTTAGCGATTCAACTATGGGTAAAATCAATACCGTAGAGCATGCCAATTGCCGCCGATTAACACATTCTACACAAGTGTTATTTTAGCGCGTTGGAATAGGCGCCTCTCCGCGATAATCATAAAAACCTCGCTGCGTCTTACGCCCGAGCCAACCCGCTTCGACATATTTTGTAAGCAAGGGACAGGGCCTATATTTCGTGTCCGCCAATCCATCGTGCAGAACATTCATAATGGCAAGGCAAGTATCAAGTCCGATAAAATCAGCAAGCTCAAGCGGACCCATCGGATGATTTGCCCCAAGCTTCATTGATTTGTCGATCGCTTGCACCGACCCAACCCCTTCATATAGCGTATACACTGCCTCGTTGATCATCGGCATCAAAATACGGTTGACGATAAAGGCTGGAAAATCCTCGGCACTGGCTGCCGTCTTACCCAGGCCTTCGACCACTTGACGACAGGTTTCATAGGTTGCTTCATCCGTTGCAATCCCGCGAATAAGCTCCACCAATTGCATAACTGGGACTGGGTTCATAAAATGGAACCCCATAAATTTTTCAGGTCTATCAGTCCGGCTGGCAAGACGCGTAATCGAAATAGAAGAGGTATTTGACGTCAAAATTGTCTCGTCATTTATATGGGGCAACAAGGCATCAAATATCTTTTGCTTGACCTGTTCATTTTCAGTCGCGGCTTCGATGACAATATCACTATCGCCCGCCTGCGCAATCTCGGTCGTCCGGGTGATACGCAAAAGCGCCGTTTGCAACGCCTCTTCTGTGATTTTCCCACCGCGCAGTTGACGCACCATGTTTTTTTCGTTAATTTCAACAGATTTACCGAGTGCCATTTGATCTATATCGTTCAGAACAACATTATATCCCGCAAGCGCCATGACATGCGCGATGCCATTGCCCATTTGCCCAGCACCAATCACTCCAACGCGCGATACAGTCATTGTCCTCTCCTCTCGTCCGGCCCTGCCAGAGCATGAATAAGGTTTAGACAAAGCAACGAAAAGGTTCAAATACAAAAGACTTTTGCACAGTGGCGCTTCTATTCAAAAATGAGAGCCATATCTGCAAGTGAGCCAGCAGGAGGGGCCCTCATTTCTAACGGGAAACGCTCTTATGCAGAGGTCTTTATGAGTTTTGGTTTTTCGCATTTTAGAACAAAATGCTCTCAACGCTTCAGGTCATAGACATCAAAAAAAGGCCCGTGCTTGGGCCTTTTTACGTTCATAAAATGAAGGATCTTCACTTACCCAAGTTTTTCAGTCAACTCAGGCACTGCATCAAAGAGATCCGCAACCAATCCGAAATCGGCCACTTGGAAAATCGGTGCTTCTTCGTCTTTGTTGATGGCAACGATCACCTTACTGTCTTTCATCCCTGCAAGGTGCTGGATCGCACCTGAAATGCCCACGGCCACATAGAGATCAGGGGCTACGACTTTCCCAGTTTGGCCCACTTGCCAATCATTAGGGGCATAGCCACTGTCAACCGCTGCTCGCGATGCACCAACCGCAGCATTGAGCTTATCCGCCAACCCTTCGATGATTTTGAAATCATCTTCAGAGCCAACACCACGACCACCTGAGACAACCACACCTGCGGACGTCAACTCTGGACGATCGCTTTCAGCAACCCTGTCTTCGACCCATTCGGAAAGTCCTGGGTTGGCAGCTGCTGCAATCGTTTCAACAGAAGCTGAACCACCAGATCCAGCCGCGTCAAAGCTGGCCGTACGCACAGAAACCACTTTCTTGGCGTCGCTCGACTGGACCGTCTGGATCGCATTACCAGCGTAAATCGGGCGCTCAAACGTGTTGCCATCGACAACGGCTGTGATGTCGGAAATGACCATCGCATCCAAAAGAGCCGCAACGCGCGGCAAGATATTTTTTGCCGAATTTGTTGCTGGAGCCATGATATGCTCATAATCCCCTGCCAAGGAGACAATCAAATCTGCCACAGGCTCGGCCAATCCATTGCCGTAGGCTGCGTCATCCGCACAAACAACTCTGGACACCCCATCAATCCCAGCGGCCTGCTGAGCGGCCTCGCCACATCCAGCGGA
>WTIQ01000319.1 GCA_011525185.1 Paracoccaceae bacterium
TTAAAGAGGTGTTCATTTTGACAAACGTATCATTTGAGTATTTTTGCAAAGAAAAAGTCTGCCATGTACAAAAAATTAACCATTCTGAGTCACAGTCCTTGTGCGTTACAGGCTGGAGGGCCGATGGGGGTCAAAGGAAAAGTCGCGTCCTGTGTCCGAATTATAATTCTGGCGCAGGCGCGCATTTTTTCTTTGTCAAAATACTCCCGCCGGAGGCATGCGATTTATCCTTCTCTTTCTGATCTCACAAATTACGTGAAATAAGTTCCTTCATGATCTCATTGGTTCCGCCGTAGATGCGCTGAACGCGGGCATCGGTCCACATTTCCGCGATTGCGTATTCCTGCATAAAGCCATAGCCGCCATGGAGTTGCAGGCACTCGTCGAGTACTTCTCCTTGGGTATCTGTAAGCCAGTATTTGCACATGGCGGCCTTTTCGACAGTTAGCTCCCCGCGAAGATGTTCTTCGATGCAATTGTCCAAAAATGCGCGCGCGACTGTTGTTTTGGTTTTGCATTCGGCGAGTTTGAATTTGGTGTTTTGGAATTGCAAAATGGGTCCGCCGAAGGCTTCGCGTTCTTTGCAATAGTCTATTGTGCGTTCAACGGCGCCTTCCATGGCGCCGACAGCTCCACAACCAATGATAAGTCGTTCTTGCGGCAATTGTTGCATCAGTTGGTAGAAGCCTTGGCCTTCCTCACCGCCAAGAATGTTCTCGGGTGCGATTTCAACATTATCAAAAAAGAGTTCCGATGTATCAGCTGCTTTCATACCGATTTTGTCGAGATTGCGGCCACGTTGGAACCCTTCTGCGCCATCGGTTTCCAAGATAACAAGCGAGACGCCTTTTGCTTTTGCATTGGGATTGGTTTTTGCGGCTACAAGAATAATATTGGCATGTTGGCCATTTGTGATAAATGTCTTTTGACCGCTTAGGCGATAGGCGTTCCCATCCTTGACCGCTTTGGTTTTGATCGCTTGTACATCGGAACCCGTTGAGGGCTCTGTCATGGCAAGTGCGCCTACCAATTCCCCCGACACCATTTTGGGCAGTAAGCGTTTTTTTTGTGCTTCCGTGCCGTAGGCGAGCAAATAATGAGCGACAATACCCGAGTGGATGCCCTGTCCCCAGCTGGCAAGGTTGGCACGACTGCCTTCAATCAATATAGTCGCTTCGTGGCCAAAGTCACCGCCATGCCCCCCGTATTCTTCGGGAATAGAGGGGCATAAGAGACCAAGTTCTCCTGCTTGTTGCCAGGTGTCACGGTCCATTTCACCTTGTTTGCGCCAGCGGTCAAAATGCGGAGACCATTCTTCCTGAATAAACTTAGCAGTCATCTCTGAGAGCATCACGTGCTCGTCACTCATCCAATTTGATCTCATCATGCCCATAGCGCTTACTCCTTAAAAGTTCGCAGCCTTCAGTGTCATAACGGGATCGGCTCCCGTTTCAATGCGTGCCAGATGCATTCCCGTGGCTGGTAGATGTCGTGCCATATAGTAGCGTCCTGTTTCGAGTTTTGTCTCGTAAAACGCAGCGTCATCTGTGCCGTTTTCAAGCGCATCATGGGCGGCTTTTGCCATTTTTGACCAGACGAGCCCAAGGCAGACATGACCAAAGAGATGCATAAAGTCATAAGATCCCGCCAGAGCATGATTTGGGTTTTTCATCCCGTTTTGCATAAAATAAGTTGCAGCTCCTTGGAGGTCTTTGCTGGCTTTTTTGAGAGGGTCTAAAAACCCACGATCAAACGCTTCATTCTGTCCTTTTGTTTCAGAGACAAAAGATTTCACCAGACCGAAGAAGGCGAGCACATATTTTCCACCATCTTGTGCGAGTTTACGGCCCACCAAATCAAGGGCCTGAACGCCATTTGCGCCTTCATAGATCATGGCTATACGTGCGTCTCGGGCGAATTGGGACATGCCCCATTCTTCGATATATCCATGACCGCCATAGATTTGTTGTGCTTGAATACAGAGATCAAACCCTTTGTCTGTTAAAAAGCCTTTTATGACAGGAGTCAGGAGACTGACTAAGCCATCGGCATCTTTGTCTTTGTTACGATGAGCACGATCAATCAGATACGCACCCCAGAGCGAAAAGGCGCGTGCCCCTTCAACAAAGCTCTTTTGGTCCAAAAGGTTTCGACGCACGTCGGGATGTACGATCAGGGGATCTGCTGGGCCGTCGGGATTTTTTGTGCCAGTTATATCACGTCCTTGGAGGCGGTCTTTTGCGTAGTCCAACGCGTTCTGATAGGCGACTTCCGCCTGTGCATAGCCTTGGACCCCCACGCCGAGGCGGGCCTCGTTCATCATTGTGAACATGGCGCGCATACCTTTATGCTCGTCTCCAACGAGAAAGCCTGTCGCCTCATCATAATTCATAACGCAGGTCGAGTTTCCGTGGATCCCCATTTTCTCTTCAATTTTGCCGACAGAAAGGCTGTTGCGCTGTCCAAGGCTGCCATCGTCATTCACCATGAATTTTGGAACGATAAAAAGCGAAACGCCTTTGATCCCAGCGGGAGCCCCTTCGATCTTTGCGAGGACCAAATGGATGATGTTTTCGGCCAAATCGTGTTCGCCTGCGGAAATAAAGATCTTTTGACCCGTGATTTTATAGGAGCCGCCCTCTTGAGGGATCGCTTTGGTACGCATCAGTCCAAGATCTGTTCCACAATGTGGCTCGGTCAGGTTCATTGTGCCTGTCCATTCACAGCTCACCATCTTGGGGAGATATTGCGCTTTTTGGGCCGCGCTGCCATGTGCGTGGATCGCAGAGTATGCTCCATGTGTCAGACCCTGATACATGCTAAAGGCCATGTTTGCGGAAGAGAACATTTCAGTCACGGCATTGGCCAGTATAAAGGGCATACCTTGTCCTCCATAGTCCGGATCGCAATCAAGCCCTGTCCAGCCGCCCTCCTTCATCTGTTCAAACGCATTTTTAAATCCAGTTGGTGTGCGTACGACACCGTTTTCAAGGCGGCAGCCTTCTTTGTCGCCCACAGCGTTAAGCGGCGCGAGAACATTTTCAGCGATTTTGGCGCTCTCGTTTAAGATGGCCGAGACGAAGTCAGGTTCGAGATCGGAATATCCAGCGATATCTTCGTTGTTCACATTTAGAACATCATGTAAAATAAAGCTCATATCTTTGGTGGGAGCTGAATATACGGGCATTGGTCTTGGGTCCCTTTTAAATGTTTATTAAT
>WTIQ01000069.1 GCA_011525185.1 Paracoccaceae bacterium
TTCGTTCAGCGTTTCGGTGACTTGCATCGTGCTGTAAATCCTTTTTGATCCGTCCTCAGGAAGCCCCAAGGATTCCCCGTCAACTGCGTGTGTTTCATTTGATTGCGTCCCATTAGAGGAATGCGCCGCCTAGCTCAAGCCTCAAGACAAACTAAATTACCGTGCTGTCCCAGAAAGGCCGCCGACGTCAAGGTACTATCAAAAAAATCTATATGCTAACACAATCCCTTTACACATTGACCACCCTCCCGTGAACTCATCATAAAGATGTACTAGCTTGCTTATTTCAAATCGACCTTCCATAATTTATAATATATGATTGATGTTTGGAGATAATGTTTCAGTATTGGCGTTTCCTTGGCTCGCTTCTTTCATCAAGTGCGATCCCGTTTTGATTGCACCTGTGGCATTTGCAAAGTGTATACCTTGGCTATAGCGCCGCCTTCATTTCTAAATAGACATGCCGTTTCTCAGAAGTTTTTTTAATGCGATCCCTTTGCTCTGCGTTGTTCAAAGTTTGTTTACTTTAAAAAATGTTAAACTTTGGCTCACAGGCCAGTCGGTCGTGCACCCAGTCAAGCGCTCACCTTGCATCTGGCTTTGCTTTGACAAACTCTAGCGATTTAGCTGATAGTTTTACGCCAAGCTAAATGTCTATGCTGCGTCAAAGCCTATTAAAATGTGAGCTAATAGATGTGGTTAATCCTTTCAGCCCACTGGAAAAGGTAAATGCATAGCCGCTCCATTCCTGCTGTCTGGCTTTATAACTTTTTGAGAGCAAAGCATTCATGGTCCGAGAATCCAGAATACTTTTCGCAATAACGTGTTCAATCTTGCATGTTCGCTAGCCATCGTCTTGAACTGCCTTGCATCCAGCACCATCGTGTCTCTGCATGATATGACTTCTCAAGCTGCCTCTCGTCTTTCGACATAACCCAAGGCTTTGAGGACACGTTCAGGACCGTCTTTTTTGCTCTGCTCTGAAAGTGTTCTGCGCCATTTGCGTGCACCTGCTTGCCCGTTAAAGAGACCGAGCATGTGCCGTGTCACTTGATGTAGTTTTCCGCCGCTCTCCAGGTGAGCTTCAATGTAAGGCAGCATCTGGTGCACAACGTCGTGCGCATCAATATTACGAGGCTGTTCAAAGATAAGATCATCCGCTTGCGCCAAAAGATCGTAGGGGCGATGATAGACGGCACGCCCGATCATAACACCGTCCAGCCCCTGGTCCAAAAAACGCTTGGCTTGCTCGAGACTTGTTACACCACCATTTATCGATATCTGCAAATCGGGAAATTGTGCCTTCACTTCTCGCACCAAGCCATAATTGAGTGGCGGAACTTCACGGTTCTCTTTTGGACTTAGACCTTGCAACCAAGCTTTGCGGGCATGAACAATTAAACGGTTCACACCAACCGCAGCAAGGCGCCCAATAAACTCAGGCAATATCTTGTTCGGATCTTGCTTATCGACTCCTATACGACATTTAACGGTAACATCCACATCGACCGCCGCGCGCATAGCAGCACAACACTCAGCAACGAGCTCAGGCGTTTCCATCAAAACCGCACCAAAGCGACCCGATTGAACCCGATCAGAGGGGCATCCAACATTAAGATTGATTTCATCATAGCCCGCATGCTGCCCCAGTTTGGCGGCCGCTGCGAGCTCTTTGGGATCCGCGCCCCCAAGCTGCAAGGCAAGTGGATGTTCCGCATTATTGTAATCTAAAAGATGCAAAGCTTTACCTCGCACTAAAGCAGTTGCCGTTACCATTTCGGTATAAAGCAGAACACGATGCGACAGCAAACGATGAAAATATCGACAATGTCGATCTGTCCAATCCATCATGGGCGCAACGGAGAGACGGCTTGTGTGATAATCTTGTTTATTTGCAGCTATGATTTTCAAATCTTCCATATCAAGGGCTGCACTTTCTTGGTTTTGCTCGCAATGCGCTTTTAATCGCACACGCCTTAAAAATCAAACGCACCAGCGAAATTGTTTTAGATGGATGAGTTACATGCTGCGCGCAGTTAAGTCACTTCATCGACACATTTATAACATAGGAATCCGAAAACGGTTAGAGGATGAGTGCGATAAAAATGTTCCACTGGTAATTAAAAAACAACCTAGAGATTAAATTATTTCGCTTCGTTAAAAACATTTTTCTTGGGCTTTTGCGCCACTAAAATGTACCAACGCGTGGCCTTGATTATTCCACAGTGCGTGCACGCGAAGAGCAGCGCAAATCCGAAAAACATCGCCATGCACAGTCCGTTATTCTGATTGAACACTAGGCCCAGGGTAACTGGAACTGCGGACAGTGGCAGAATAATGGCCGTCGCGAGTGGATTTGCCAACTGCTTTGAAATACGCACTCCCGCGACTATCATTAGACTTCGCATAATAACGTGGTGGACGTGTAAGTTATCAGGCCGATCTAGGCGCCTTTTATTAAGCATCCGCCGAATAATTGAGTGTCCCATGTCCGCAATAGGCCAGAAAATTACGAGCAAAATTGACCAAGCAGAGATCTCGGGATGCTTACTATGGAGTGTAATTAGTGACACGGCCAGCAGGAACCCAAGCGTGTAAGCCCCAGCATCACCTAAAAAAATACGTCCCTTGGGATAATTCAGCATAAATAAGCCTAGCGAAGCGGAGAAAATCGCAGTCCCCAGCAGTGCGAGATTTGGCTCATTGTACGTATCTGAAAGCCACATGAGTGCAAAAGCTGCAATCAACGTTTTGCCTGAGGCCAGACCATTAATGCCATCTATAAAATTCAACGCGTTAGTTAACGCGACAACACAAAAAATCGTGAATAGAATTGCAATGGGCGTGACCGAAAGTACGAAATTGCCCCACTCAATTCCCACAGAGCTTATATAGATACCCTCATGGATGATAAAAATGGCAGCCGAGAGAGCGCCAATTGCTAAGCGGACTTTAGGCTTTTGGCGATGGCCAACGTCTTCCAATAGGCCCACAAAAAATATGGGAATCGCTGAAATCGCAATTTCAAGGTGCAAGGGATGACCATGTATGAGGATGGTGAAGAGAATACTCAGACATACCGCCACCCCACCGAGCCGTGACGTGGGGCGTGAATGCGCCGCACGTTTCTTGCGCATGTTCAGGTCTTTTGGGCCGTAATACCTAAAAAGGCCAACGAGCATCAGCGCTAACGCAAAGCTCAGCATCATCCCCCCAAAT
>WTIQ01000070.1 GCA_011525185.1 Paracoccaceae bacterium
ACACAATCATCCGCAATGATCGTATTAAGAGGAAGCGCAGGCGCTTCCCGTGTTTTTGCTTTGGTCGTCATGTCTGCCTCGTTTATCGGCGCATTTTTGCGCTCTCACGTTTAACACAAAATGAGTCAAAGATGATTCGAGGTCAAATCCTTTTTGAATCAAGGGGATAATTAATTTTCTTGATACAATATATTGTAGACGGGCTTGAACGAACGCCTATGATGTGTGCTCACACCGAGTGCCTCTAAAGCCTCTAAATGTGCTTTTGTGGGATAGCCAGCATTTTTGCACCACCCATAGCCGGGACATTCGCGCTCCAACTCGCACATCAAACGGTCTCGCACCGTCTTTGCCACGATGGAAGCTGCCGCAATTGAAAGAGACCTTGCATCCCCCTTCACAATCGCTTGTGCCGCATGAGGAAGGTCGGTTGGAATTTTATTTCCATCAATGAGCGCCATGTCCACGTGATCTCCCAGACCCTGAAGGGCCAACCGCATGGCCTTTAGACTCGCATGAAGAATATTCAGGCGGTCAATCTCCTCCACAGAAACATGCACAACGCTGATCTGAGAGCCGGCGCAAATCTCCTCATAGAGCCGCTCTCGTTTCGTTGCACTCAAAGCTTTGGAATCGTTTAATCCAAGGGGAATAGCCTCTGGATCGAGGATCACGGCCGCGGCGGTCACGGGACCAGCAAGCGGACCGCGCCCCACCTCATCGACCCCTGCAATGACCCTGAAGCCCTCTTCGAGGCAGCCTTTTTCAAAAGAGAAATCAGGACCATTCATCGTAGGGAAATGTTCACTATCAAAATGAGCAAAAGGCGATTACAAAACTTGGTCCACAACACGCTTAAGCCGTGCCAAGGTTGCAGGTACGTCATAAAGCTTATCCAGTCCAAAGAGGCCCAAACGAAAGGTCATAAAATCATCTGGTTCATCGCAGGCCAGCGGCACCCCAGCAGCGATCTGCATCCCCTTTTCAGAAAACGCAGAGCCGTTTTGGATCTTTGCATCTCTGGTATAAGAGACCACAACACCTGGCGCGCCAAACCCATCAGCCGCGACTGAGACCACACCCTTTTCCTTGAGCATCGCGCGGGTTTTGTCCCCGAGCTCCCATTGCGCGTCCCGTAATGCGTCAAAGCCAAAGTCTTGCGCCTCTAACATCGTATCACGAAAGGCACGCAGCGCATCTGTGGGCATCGTGGCATGATAGGCATGCCCGCCGTTTTCATAGGCCTGCATGATCGAATGCCATTTCTTTAGATCAATTGCAAAACTATCTGAGTGCGTCTCCTCCATCCGCTCAATCGCCTTTTCAGAGAGCAGGACAAGACCCGCAGAGGGAGAGGCGGACCACCCCTTTTGAGGGGCCGAAATCAGGACATCAACGCCCGTTTCCTTCATATCCACCCAAGCACAGCCCGATGCGATACAATCGAGCACCATGAGCGCCCCTACCTCATGGGCCGCTGTGCTCAGCGCTTTTATATATTCATCTGGCAGGATCACACCTGCAGAGGTCTCAACATGCGGGGCAAAGACGATATCAGGCTTGCTCTCGTGAATACGGGCCGTCACCTCCTCAATCGGGGCGGGGCGGAACGGAGATTGGGTATTATTGCCGACCTGCCGCGCCTTCATGACTTCAACCGACTGCGCGTCGGTCGTCGCCTCAAAGATCTGCGACCACCGATAGGAAAACCACCCGTTGCGCACGACAAGCACACGGGCCTCTTGACCAAATTGACGGGCCACGGCCTCCATCCCAAAGGTTCCTCCACCTGGCACGAGAACAGCGGCCTCGGCCTTGTAGACATCCTTCAACATAGACGAGATATCCGTCATGACCTTTTGAAAAGATTTGGACATGTGATTGAGAGAGCGGTCGGTGAAGACAACCGAAAATTCCTCTAACCCATCTGGATCAATATGATCTAAAAGTGCCGCCATGATCATTCTCCTTAGATCGCCTTATCACGCTAAGCTACACGTAAAGCGAAAGGAGGCTATTTCACAAGGGGCAAATCGTAGCGAGAGGGTGCTACAAGACTCTTGACGTCCCACTACCCCCATTTTGCGCCAAGCTCACAAAGGCAGAAGCGGTCCCAGCAGTCTTTCTTCGCTCGACAAAACATTGGCTTCTACATCGCCAGCGCCCGGCAAGCTCATGATGCGACGGCGCAAAATGCGTTCAAAATCTGCAATGTCACGGGCCACAACGCGCAAACGGTAATCATACATCCCGAGGACATGTTCGACCGTTTGTACCTCTGGAATCGCAGAGACGGCACGTTCAAAATCATCAATTGGAACGCCCCTCTTTCCCGAAAGTTTGACCCCCAGAAAAACAGTCACTCCGAGCCCGAGCTTTTCACGGTTCAAAATCCAACGATAGCCTTTGATCACACCACTCTCTTCAAGCCGCTTGATCCGACGCCATATGGCAGGCTGTGACATCCCCAATGCCTTGGCCAAGGCCCCTGCCGAGCGGTCTGCATTTTCACTCAAAAGGCGCAAGAGCCGCAAATCAATTTCATCAATTTCGCTCATACGGGCCCGCTCATACAGGGAGGACTTCATCAGATTTGATACGGGAAATATGCATCAAAGCCTCTACATCAGAGACATGTGGCAAATTTAAAATACGTTGCCGATAGATGCGTTGATAATCAGCCATATCTTTTGCAATCACCGACAGACGCACATCCACACGACCAACAAAGGTTTGCAGCTCAATCACCTGAGGAATGGCGCGCGCGGCGTCTAAAAATTCCTCGAAAACGCGGGCTTGCGATTTGTCGAGCGTGATGCGCAAAGACACCTCCACACCATAGCCAAGCTTTTGCCAATCAATCACCGCCTCTTTTGCGAGGATCACCCCGTCTTGACGAAGCTTGGTCAAACGACGCGAGACCACAGAGGCTGTACTCCCTGAGAGATCAGCCAGCTCACCCGTAGGCACATCTGGAGAAGCTTGAAGCCGCCTTAGAATGCGTCGATCCAGATCGCTAAGAATAAAATCTCTCCTTAATGCTAATAATGCGAATTATTTTTACACATCTTCCGCATTTTTTGTTAATTTAGAAAGCTATATTCGTCAATGCTTCGTATAGTGCGCAGATCAGTCAAACAAAGGTATCTGAAATATGCGTGTATATTATGATCGCGATTGCGACATCAATCTTATCAAAGACAAAAAGGTTGCCATCCTTGGCTACGGTTCGCAGGGACATGCCCATGCGCTAAACCTGCGCGACAGTGGTGCGAAAAATGTTGTTGTCGCTCTACGCGAGGGCTCTGCATCAGCAAAAAAAGCAGAGGGCGAAGGGCTTCAAGTGATGGGGATCGCCGAGGCGGCGGCTTGGTGTGACCTCATCATGTTCACAATGCCCGATGAGCTTCAGGCCGAAACTTATAAGAAATATGTGCATGATAACCTCAAAGAGGGATCAGCCATTGCCTTTGCTCATGGGTTGAATGTGCATTTCGGCCTGATTGAGCCAAAGCCAGGCGTTGACGTCATCATGATGGCCCCCAAGGGTCCAGGCCACACTGTACGCGGTGAATACGTCAAAGGGGGAGGTGTTCCCTGTCTTGTGGCCGTCGACAATGACGCCTCTGGCAAAGCGTTGGAAATCGGATTGAGCTATTGCTCTGCGATTGGCGGCGGTCGCTCTGGCATTATTGAAACCAATTTCCGTGAGGAATGCGAAACCGACCTCTTTGGCGAACAGGCGGTTCTTTGTGGTGGACTTGTTGAATTGATCCGCATGGGTTTTGAAACCTTGGTGGAAGCGGGTTACGCACCTGAAATGGCTTATTTTGAGTGCCTGCACGAAGTCAAACTGATCGTAGACCTTATCTATGAGGGCGGCATTGCGAATATGAATTATTCTATTTCAAATACTGCTGAATATGGCGAATATGTGAGTGGGCCACGGGTTCTTCCCTATGACGAAACCAAGGCGCGGATGAAAGGTATTTTGACCGACATCCAAACTGGTAAATTCGTTCGCGACTTTATGGCAGAAAATACCGTGGGTCAGCCTTTCTTTAAAGGGACACGCCGTATGAATGACGCGCACCAAATCGAAGAAGTCGGAGAAAAGCTGCGTGGTATGATGCCATGGATTTCAGCAGGCCGCATGGTCGACAAAGAAAAGAACTAAACTGTTCAGATCCTCTGGCCCCCGGCGAACTGGGGCCAGAGGCAACGGATTTAACGATCTATGCCCCATCTTGCGATCACATTCCAAAGCTGGCTTTTGGTCACAGCACTTGGAATTATTTGGGGCGGGTCTTTTATTGCAACTGAAATTGCCCTGCACGACCTTTCTCCTTACTGGATCACCGCCTATCGGATGAGCATCGCGGCAGGACTTGTCTCGCTTGTCTGGGCACGTCGTGGCCTTCCCCTCTATCATGCGAGCAGCGGGCCCATGCTACCCCTCTTCGCGCTTGGCGTTCTAAATGCTGCTTTGCCCTTTCAATTGATCACATGGGGTCAGCAACATGTCACTGCGGGGTTTGCTGGGGTGTCCATGGCCTCCGTTGGCATCTTTGTCCTGCCTATGGCTCATTTTCTGATCAAAGGCGAACAGCTGAATGCGGGGCGCCTTTTCGGTTTTCTGATTGGCTTGGGAGGTGTTGCTATTTTAATCGGGGACAGCGCACTTGATACAAGCGGGTCTGATTTGGAGTGGTTGGGGCGTCTCTCCTGTATCGCAGGTGCATCCTGCTATGCGATAAGCTCGATTATCACGCGACAACTTCCCGTTATTGACCCTGTAGGCCTCTTGGCTGTCCCACTGATTGTAGGTGCCCTTTATTGTGTCGGCGTTGCCCTTATGCTGGCAGGCCCGCCCAAGCTGATGAGCGAAGATGCGTTCCTTGCAGTGGTCATGCTAGGCCTATTTCCAACCGCGCTCGCAGGCCTTTTACGAGACCAAGTCATTCGCACCGCTGGACCAGTATTTATGAGCCTTGCCAATTATCAAGTGCCCATTTGGTCTGTGATTTTCGGCATCCTTTTTCTTGGCGAGCCCTTTTTCCTAAATCTTTTATTGGCTCTAACGCTGGTGCTGCTCGGAACGGGTCTTAGTCAAAAAGACGCGCTCAGATCGCTCTTTCAAAACGCTAAACAAAATCCGCGCACCTAGGGTGATTACGCCGCACAGGCCCGCGACACGGCTTGGACCACATCGTCAACAACACGGGTTAGAACGTCGTCGTTTTCACACTCCGCCATCACGCGGATAAGCGGCTCTGTTCCTGATTTTCGGATCAACAGTCGTCCGCTGCCAGATAGCTGTTGCTCTGCGGATTTTATGGCCGCCTGCACTTCTTCTTTTTCCAGAGGTGCCTGACCTGCCGCGTAGCGTACATTTTTCAAAAGTTGCGGAATTTGCTCAAATACGCTGAGGGCTTCACTCGCGGGACGGCCTGACTGAATCAGCTGTGACATAAACTGCAAGCCCGCCATCAATCCGTCCCCAGTCGTGGAAAAATCAGTCATGACAATATGGCCCGATTGTTCTCCCCCCAAGTTAAAGCCGCCCTGCCGCATGCGTTCTACCACATAGCGGTCCCCCACTTTTGTCCTCTCTAGCGAAATATCACGGGCATTCAAAAAGCGCTCAAGGCCAAGGTTGGACATCTGAGTCGCGACCAAAGCGCCTCCACTTAGACGCTGTTCTTGCGCCCAAGATGACGCAAGGAGCCCCATCAACTGATCGCCATCAGCGATTTGCCCCTGTTCATCAATCAATATCAATCGATCTGCATCCCCATCCAAACACAAACCAATATCTGCCCCATGTTCCAGAACTGTTTCAGCGGCAAGGCGCGGATGGGTAGACCCACAGTCTTCGTTGATATTCTGACCATTAGGGTTCACGCCAACGGGAATAACCTCTGCCCCAAGCTCCCAGAGCACTTCTGGTGCCGATTTATAGGCAGCCCCATTGGCACAATCAACAACAACCTTAAGGCCATCCAACCGCATCCCGCTTGGAAATGTCGACTTCACACGCTCAACATAACGAAACAAGCCATCATCGATACGCTGTGCTTTGCCAATGCTTTGCGCAGGAGACAGAGTTGCGCCCTTTTCCACAAGCCCCTCTATTTCTGCTTCGACATC
The DNA here is from genome assembly GCA_011525185.1 of Paracoccaceae bacterium. Classification (GTDB taxonomy): domain Bacteria; phylum Pseudomonadota; class Alphaproteobacteria; order Rhodobacterales; family Rhodobacteraceae; genus LFER01. The sequence continues at coordinate 6,151 of WTIQ01000070.1, forward strand.
ATCTGAGAGTTTGTAGCCATCTGGGCCAAAGAACTTGATGCCGTTGTCACGAAAGTTGTTATGGCTCGCAGAGACCATGACCCCAAGATCGGCGCGCATCGACGGCGTCAAGATCCCAACCGCAGGTGTGGGCACGGGACCCAGCAAAAGAACATCCATGCCCGCAGCACACAGACCAGCGGTCAAGGCATACTCAAACATATATCCCGATTGTCGTGTGTCTTTGCCGATGACGACACGGCGAGAAGAGCCCTTCACAGACCCGAAAAAATTGCCAACCGCAGCACCAAGGCGTAGGGCCATTTCTGCTGTCATGGGATAGATATTGGCTTCCCCGCGAATTCCGTCAGTTCCAAAAAGGTCACGTCCCATTATGTCTTTCCACTTTCTAAGATCTGCCACATATCAAAGGCTTGCCGTGTTTCTTTTACATCATGCACACGAAAGATTTGCACCCCTTGAGCGGCCGCGGCGAGTGCCGTAGACACCGAGCCAAAGGCGCGGCGCATTGCGTTGGGCTCGTCTGTGACTTTTCCAATAAAACCCTTTCTCGACACACCCAGCATCAGTACCACTCCGAGGTTGTGAAACACAGAGATGTTTTGCAAAATTGCCAGATTGTGGTCAATCGTTTTACCAAAACCAATGCCAGGATCAGCAATGATCCGCGAACGCGGTATGCCAAGATCCACCAGCTCGTTGATTTTAACCTCTAAGGTATCAAAAACATCCAAGACCACATTTTCATATCGAGGATTGTCCTGCATTGTGTCTGGCAGTCCCTGGGAGTGCATCACACAGACCGCCGCTTTTCGCTCTGCGCAAAGCGGGGCAAGCTGTGGGTCAAATGTGAAGCCTGAGACATCATTGATCAAGCCAGCGCCACACTCCAAAGCCATCTCTGCAACTTTGGCCTTTCGGGTATCGCTTGAAAGCATTGCCCCCGCCTTGCCATCGAGCTGACCGCACAACGCCTCCATGATCGGTCGAGTCCGTTTGATTTCCTCGTCAACGGGCACTTCTTGCGAACCAGGACGGGTCGACTCTCCACCTATGTCGAGTATGTCCGCACCATCTTCCATAAACTGACGCGCCTGTGCAACTGCGTGCTTGGGGTCAAAAAACTGACCACCATCTGAAAAACTATCGGGTGTTGCATTCAAAATAGCCATGATACGGGGACGATCAAAGGAGAGATCAGAAATAGACGGTCTTGAGCCAGAAAGACTGTCCAGAACATGACTGGGCAGATCAGACGCACTGATGACATGAGGTGCCTCATCACGCTGCATCACGCAGACATGATCAAACCAAAGCGGCCCCCCCGCCAAAGCCACAGCAGATCGAGAACGTTGTACATTTCTTTGAACAATGGGTCTGAAATAAGGTGTATTCATGTTATACTGGGCTGTTTTAGGATCGCTCTAACTCGGTAAGCGCATGTGCTTTGATTGGAAGCCTTCGTATATCAATACTCTGCTCCAAAGTGGTCTCATCACCAATCACATACATCGCATCACACCCCAAGTCACGCGCCAGCCAAGCGGCCAAGGCAACCGTATCTTCTACGGGGTGCTTGGGCGGGTCGGTCGCATCCAACACAAGCTTAGACGGAGCCCAGAGGCTAATGTTGCTCTGTTTCAAAGCCCAATCAAGTTCCGTGCGTGTTCCGATCACAACACAGCGTTTATCCCGAGCGGCAAGCGACCAAGCGTTTTGCTCAATTGCCAACAAATCGATTCGCTTTTGGGCCATAGGCTCAGGCGTTTGTATGCGAGGTGCGTCAGGCAATCCAACACAGAGTATTGTCGGAATTTCTTGTGTACTCAGCTCTGTCAACCAGTCTTGGAGAAAGTCCGACTGTATTGCTTCATCACTAAGGTATAAGACAAGTGGAATTGTTTGCTCAACACCCGCATCATCCCCATGCTCCTCATAGTCATTTTCATGACGCATAATTTCTACGCCAAGCGCACCAGGTCCACGATCCAGTTTCTCTATCCGAACAAAGGCACGCTGTGCTTGAGGCTCCAAAAGGATCAACTCCGCAATCCGATCAGCCAATGTCTCCAAAAGATTAAATCGCGCATCACCCAAGGCTGAATGAATGGCTTCGGTTACGCGATCATAGGATAAAATCCGATCCACATCGTCAGAGATTTGCGCTGCTGCTTTGACTTCAACAACGATATTAAAACGCACTCTTTGCGATACACCACGCTCCTGCTGAAACGCTCCGATATCGACATCAACCACATAATCTCGCAAGGAAATTCGATCACATTCTGCCATTGCGCTCGCTTTAGAGCGCTCAAACGGATGGTCAAAGGCCAACTGTATTTCGGTGTTCATTTCTATACGACCTTTCTCTGGACTGCCGTACGTTACCAAGAACACAAAACGACACACAGAAGACAAACGTCACCATATAGAGAAACTGCGCCAAAATAACAGTGATAAAGATTTAAGGGGCATAAAACAAATGTTTGCCAATTTTTGCAGTACGCTTAAATTTGCGAGACCACCGCGGAGACACAGACGTATTGTGATAATAAAGAGCACCGCGCGTTAAGTTCCGGGGCAACCCATCAAGCATTAATCGCGCAATCTTGCCAGAGCGTTCATGAGCAAGAGGCTCTGAAACAACCTCCTTGCGCCCATCACACATAAAGCTAAACTGACAGGCATTCCTTTTCGAGCTACCTTGATTCACAACACCACAAACAGAGTTTGGATATTTCTTACTCGATACTCTGTTTAGGATAACTTCAGCGACAGCAAACTGCCCCTTGATGCTTTCTCCACGCGCTTCAAAATACAAGGCATCTGCTAGGCATTTCCACTGCGCACCACCTTTTTTGGCAGGCAATGATCTCAAATACTCATTTGAAAAATGTTTAGGCGATTGCAAAGTCTCTGGAAATACAAGAAAGGCGAGACGCTCTTTATTCATCCCATTTCGAAACTCACGATCCGAGTTAATATAGGCCGCGAGGTCTTTAGGCGGCGCCTCTGCGACGGCGGACGCTCCAAATAAAATAAAGATCACGCTCAGTAATTTTTTCCGCATCCAACCAAATAACATTTTATCGACTTATCAAAATTTAATAGCAGTGGCCGTGATCCCCACGGAGTGGCCCCGCTCCTAGGCGGTCTTTTCAGAAATTGCAAGCTGAGCTGCAGCTAAACGCGCAAGTGGCACGCGATATGGCGAACATGACACATAATCAAAGCGATTTTGCCGACAAAATGCGATTGAGTCTGGACTGCCGCCATGTTCTCCGCACAGAGACAGGGTAATTTCGGATGATGCAGTGCGCGCACGCTCTGACCCGAGTCGCAACAATTCACCTACTCCATCCAGATCAAGAATGTGAAACGGATCTTCATGGAATACGCCTTGCTGTACATATGCCCCCATGAACCGGCCCGCATCATCGCGTGACAATCCGTAGGTCATTTGGGTAAGATCATTCGTTCCAAAACTTAAAAAAGAAGAATTAAGCGCAATTTCATCCGCACGCAGCGCCGCGCGTGGCGTCTCCACCATGACACCTATTTGATAGTCAAAATGCTCGTTCGTTTTTGCACGCACATCTGCTGCCACGCTATCAATGCGCGACTTCACCAACTCTACTTCTCGCTTTGCACTTACCAAAGGAATCATAATCTCAGGCACAATGGGACGGCCGCTGCTTTGCGCGGCAATCGTCGCCTCAAAAATCGCGCGTGCCTGCATCTCGTAAATTTCAGGCACACTGATACCAAGGCGCACGCCTCTTAAACCCAGCATTGGGTTATGTTCACTCATCGTCTCAACCCGCTGCGTCACATCAGAAAGAGGTAAATCCAGAGCCTCCGCCAAATCGCGCAGACCAGAACGATCAGAGGGGAGAAATTCGTGGAGCGGCGGATCAAAGAGGCGAATACAAACAGGCATCCCATCCATGATCTCAAACAATTTAATGAAATCAGCCCGTTGCATTGGCAATAATCGCTCAAGAACCGTTTCTCTTTCTTCACGACTATTTGCAAAGATCATTTCCTGCATGACAGTCATGCGTTCTGCATCAAAAAACATATGTTCAGTCCGGCACAGACCAATCCCTTGTGCCCCAAAATCACGTGCAATTTTTGCATCGATCAAAGTGTCTGCATTTGCGCGCACATCAATATCACAGGTCTCGGTTGACCACTCCATCAAAGTAACGAATTTGTCATCCATTGAGGCTTCGACAAGATCCGCGGCCCCTGCCAAAATTTGCCCCGTTGTTCCGTCAATTGTGATGATATCGCCTTCACGGAAGATGCGCCCATCGGGAGCGCTGAGCTGCTTGCGTCTGGTGTGAAAACGAATTGCGCTTGCCCCAACGATACAGGGCAAGCCCATACCCCGCCCAATCACCGCAGCATGGCTCGTCATCCCGCCACGTTCGGTTAGCACCCCTTGCGCCGCGTGCATGCCACGAATATCTTCGGGACTGGTCTCGCGTCGCACTAATATGCAATCTTCTTCTCTGGCTTGCAGTGCAAGAGCATCCTCAGCAGAAAAGACAATTTTTCCTGTTGCAGCACCAGGACTGGCGGCAATGCCGCAGGCAATGACATCGCGCACAGCCCCGTGCGCCACTTGCCGGTGCAGCAGCTCTCCCAACGCATGCGGTTCGACGCGCATCAGCGCCTCTTCCTTGGAGATAATGCCATCTTCGGCGAGGGATACCGCAATACGAACTGCAGCTGGAGCCTGTCGCGCGACCTTGACACCATCGAGAATAAAAAGGACCCCATCTTCTATAGTAAATTCAATCTGCATTTCTTCACGCAAACGAATGCGCATCCGAAGGGCCTCTGCTTTTAAGGCTTCAAAAATATCGGGGCAGACCTCTTCCAGAGATGGTCCTCTAGGATCGTTCGTCAAAAACAAACTGTCTTGACCGTCCTCTAGGGCGTCGCGCCACTGGCTTTGGCGCAAATAGCGGCCCGTTATTTGTGGGTGGCCTGTTTGACTATCCACCAATTGCAAAACGCCTGAACCATATTCCCCTTGCCCCAAACCAAAGGCCATTTTCTGAACGACAAGCCCAAGACCCGCATCCGCAGGGGCCCCCTTGGCTTGACGGAGCAGACGGGCTGTTGTTCCCTCCCAGGCACGTGCCATAGAGCGCAAAACTTCGGCAAGCTGCACCGATCTATCTTGGGGGAACTGTTCTTCCGTTTCTTGTTCATAGGCATCCAGAGCCTCACGCAGTGCAGCCTCATCCTGTCCTTGGATATGATCAAACATGTCTGGATCAAGCCGTGCCACATGAATGGAGTAGCCTTGCACAAACCTCAAATAAATCTGCACAGCCGCGTCTTGCCCCAAGGTGTTGCACAACCTTTCATATTGAGCGTCGTTAATGCCCACATTCAATACCGCCCTTGGTCCTCCCCAATCAGGACTTTCAGAGGAGGGACGCACACACAAAAGATCATCTTGTGAAAATTCGGATAAAATATTAGCGACATCCATCCCCTCATTTGAGGCAATGCGATGCACCATCTCAAAAGACAGCGAGACGGTTTTAGGTACGGGCAAGTCAAGGCGGACCAACCGCTGAAGACACTTTGCCCGCCCTCCATGCGTCACTGTTGCAATGGGAGCGGTTTTGGTTACCAAAGCTATATCAGAATTTTGCTGCATCGCGGCACCTTTATTTTGTACATGCAGCATAAACAAAAGTTGATGACCTGCCTAGAAAAAAGCAACAGCCCTATTTCGATCCTTACGTTTCAACCTTCGACACAGCTAAAATCGGCTATCAAACGGCTCGCAGCCCGTATATCATTAAGTAAATTCAGACGGTTACGCCGCAAGACCTCATTATCACTATTCACCTGAACCGCTTCAAAAAAGGCATCAACTGATACGCGCAACTGGGCCAAACTGGACAAAGCCTCTTGGAAATTATCCTGAATCAGAGCTTGTTCAATGGCAGGCTTTGCCATGTCTAGCGCCTCGAATAGAGCTGTTTCCTGCACCGTTTCGGCAAATTTTCTGTCCGCTCCATAGGAATACTCAACACCATCTTTTTGTTCGGCTTGGCTGAGAATATTGTTGGCGCGCTTAAATCCTTGCAAAAGGTTTTCGCCATCTTCTGTGCCTAAAAATTGACCTAGAGCGCGGGCGCGTTTGACCACCAAAGCAAGGTTATCGCTACGCTCCATCGCCAAAGCGGCATCAATAACATCGTGGCTTATGCCTTGATCGCGCAACCAGACTTTTAGTCGATCATGAAAAAACCGCAATAAATCTGCATGATCCCCGCCTTGATAG
>WTIQ01000480.1 GCA_011525185.1 Paracoccaceae bacterium
CGTAAACGGGGGCTATGCGCTGCGTGCCTATGACCGCTGGCAACGGATTTTGATACGTCCAGATGGATTTTATCAATTGCGCGATCCACGATCTGCCCAGCGTATTCGTATGAATGCCGGAACCATTCAGGATACGGATACCCTAAAGGTGCGCCTTAAAAAGCAACGCGGTGGCAAGCCGCTGGGTGAAATTGAGGAGGCGTTTGCGGCAACCTTGTCGCCTGGAGATACCTTTCTGATTGGCGGCCAAATAGTACGTTTTGAAAATATGCGTGAGATGACCGTAGAAGTAAGCCGCAGGAGCGATAAAGAGCCCAAAATAGCGACCTTTATGGGGACAAAATTTGCCACCTCCACGGTGCTTTGCGAACGGATCCTTAAGCGGTTTGAAACATGCGATTGGACAGGCTTACCGCCTTCTACTGTTGAATGGCTGACGTTGCAAAACAAGCTCTCAAAGCTGCCTCAGAGAGGGCGTTTGCTATTGGAAACCTTTCCACGCCATGACAGGCACCATTTATGTATTTATGGTTTTGTTGGGCGTAATGCACAGCAGACATTGGGGCTTTTGATCACCAAGCAGCTTGAGGCACAAAATCTCTCACCTTTGGGATTTGTTGCAACGGATTATGCGACATTGATTTGGGGACTGGAGGAGATTACGTCACCACAAGCGCTTTTTGATCCAAAGCTTATCCAAGATGGATTAGAGGCCTGGCTTTCGACCAATGCGGTTATGAAACGGAGTTTTCGCGCGGTTGCGACCATTGCGGGTCTGATCGAGAGGAATTTGCCGAATCAACGTAAATCTGGACGGCAGGCAATATTTTCATCAGACATCCTCTATGACACATTACTTAAATATGATCCCAATCATCTGATGATGCGCGCCACCCGCCAAGAGGCGATGACAGGTCTTGTCGATTTTTCGCGAATAGAGCAGATGTTGGCTTCAATCAGTGGACATATTGATCACATAAAGCTTAAGCGGCCATCTCCTCTCTCGGCACCATTATTTTTGGAAGCGGGTCGTGTTCCCGTAGAGGGACATGCCCTCGAACGCCTGCTCGCAGAAGAAGAAAAAACCCTCTTTCAAGAGCTTGGTCTGGAGATTTGACTTGTTTTTATCGTTGGTTTCTGACTTCCTTTTCTCATGGGCGGGTTTCAATTTACGTTAGCAGGTGCGCGACTTGAGGCATGGGGGTCAGGCGCGTTGTTTTGGCCCGATCAACGCTTGTTATGCGTGTCTGATTTGCACTTGGGTAAGTCAGATAGGATGTTGAGGCGCGGTGGCTTGATGTTGCCTCCCTACGAGGTCAGGGACACGCTCTTTCGATTGGAAGCAGATATCGTCATGTCAAAAGCTGAGACTGTCGTCTGTTTGGGCGATAGTTTTGACGATCTTGAGGCGCAGAATGCCCTGCGAGAGGACGAGCTGCTTTGGCTTAATAGGTTGCAAGCGGGACGCCGTTGGATCTGGATTGAAGGAAACCATGATCCCGCGCCTTTGAACTTATCGGGGACTCATCTTGCCACGTTGCCGATACCACCTCTGACCTTTCGGCACATTCCTCTGGACCGTGACAGCGGAGAAGTTGCAGGACATTTCCATCCGAAAATCCATATCAATCTAAAGGGGCGTTACTTTGCAAAGCCTTGTTTTTTGTTGGATACAAACCGGGTTGTTTTGCCAGCTTATGGTACTTTTACGGGGGGGCTTAAAACGCAGTCACCAGTCTTGATGGACTTAATGCGCCCTGAGGCCGTTGCGATTGTGACTGGCAAAACGCCGCGTGTGATCGCTATGCCTCGCGCAATGCAGACATAGGACCCATGTTTCTTAGGCCACCGCGTGATGGACGCCCGCAAGGTATTTTTCAAAAACGCCCGCTTCGTTCAGGGTTTTGTGTCCTGCGCTACTGATTGGCAGCTCTACTCCGTTTCTTAAGCGCACCATATAGCGTGTTTGACGTTCAAAAATATTTTCGATTGCTTCTTCTGCAACCCAATGAGAGCGATGAATCACATATCCCTTGACTGGCGCTGTTTCTTGAACGGCATCAGCAAATCTGATTCTGAGGGCGTGTTGTCCACTGGGACAGGTTATCTCAACCTGATGGTCTCTCGCGGAGATGGACATAATCGTCGTGTCTGTTGTGTCGAGGCGTTCCAGCAATCGCGGCACCTCTAGGATGAGGTCTCGCGATGTCCAAAATTTTTCCGCATATTCTTCCGTGCCCTTAATGATTGCTGAGCAAAAGAGAATATAGCCGAATAATGGCGTGCGCCCCCATTCCACGAAGACCGAATTTAGCCGTAAGGCGCTTGGCATGAGTACCATACCCGAGAACACAATAGCACTTGTTGCAGATACGCTGCCAACCTGTAGGAGAAGCATTCCTTTGATCTTCAAGAGAGAGTTCAAGGTATAATCGGTGAGCTTGAGGCAAATGATGATCAATGTCGTCAATGTGATCCAAAACACCATTTGCAAATAGATAGGGAGATAAAGAAAGGTGCCAAAAGGGCCCGTCACGGAAAAAATAAGGCTCCACATAAACCGTGTGAATAATGTGCTTTTACCAAATACTCTTACGAGGACCAATGTCACCCTCTTAAGTCATTAAAATATCGCTGCGAACGCTAAACTAGAATACAGTTGACAACCACACCCATTGGGTGAGGTGATAGCATATTTACGTACGGATGCAATTGGTATTTGGTTATTGTTTACACAAGGTTAACAATTATGCGGTCAACCCTTCGGGCTCTTCTAGACCGTTAGCACGGGAACAAGCGGTGACAGTATTGGCCAACAAACACGCGATGGTCATAGGGCCAACGCCACCAGGGACGGGTGTTATCGCTCCAGCCACTCGCGAGCAGCTCTTAAAATCCACGTCTCCAACCAAGCGGGTTCCGCCCTCTGGTTTATCAATTCGGTTTATGCCAACATCTATAACCGTTGCGCCTTCCTTGATCCAGTCGCCTGGTACCATCTCTGCGCGTCCAACAGCAGCCACAACAATATCCGCACTCTTTACGACCTCTGCTAGGTTTTTCGTTCGGCTATGGGCAATTGTCACTGTGCAACTGTCGGCAAGAAGAAGAGAGGCCATGGGCTTTCCAACAATGTTGGAGCGGCCAATGACGACGGCGTTCAGACCAGAAAGTGATCCATGGTGATCTCTCAATAGCATCAAGCAGCCCAAGGG
>WTIQ01000013.1 GCA_011525185.1 Paracoccaceae bacterium
GTGGGGAGAAGCCCCTTGGATGGATGTTGACAATAGGATGTGGAGGGTCCATGGTTCATGCGAGGTGGGGCGGTATGTTGGTTGGGCAAATCAATCAACATGACAATCAATACCGTTTTCAAGGGAGGCATCTCTCTTGGCATCAAAAACTTTCTACCCCTCATCGGGGTGGTCATCCTCTATGTCCTGACCTGCTGGATCCCATATCTGAACGTGGGCACCACGATCGCGCTGGTGGCCCTTCCAGCGGCGATGAGCCGTGGTGAATCCATTTCACCAACCGAAATCTTCGACTCGAAGTACCGGAAAAACATGGGGAATTTCTTCCTGCTTTCCGTCTTCTATTTTTTCGGCATAGCCATCGGAGTCCTGTTCGGCATCATTCCTGGAATCGTCCTGAGCTACTCATGGTTTATAGCGTTCCTACTGCTGGTGGACAAGGAATTGAATCCCATGCAAGCCCTTGCTGAGAGCAACCAGAAGACATACGGGCACAAGGTCACCATCTTTCTGAGCTTCCTCCTTCTCGGCATTCTTTATTTCGCCCTTTCCATGATTGCCGGAATGATCACGGGCGGATCGGGCGATTGGTTGGCCAACGAAACTTACGGAATGACGTGCAACGAACTTCTCATGTACGGCGACTTCGAGGAATATCTCAATTGTAAATCCATGGCGCGGCTTTCGAGCTTCAGCATAGTTGGGACCTTGATGTCCGTGATACTCTTCCTTCTGTACGTGCCCATACAATTGGGTTTCCAAGCGGAAGTCTATCGAGGTTTGACCACCGAGAATTCAGGAGTAAGCGAGTCCGAGTAAGTTCTTGGTATTGCGGCAGAGTCCTGTATTGGGTTCGTTTAAGAATGGCTGAACCAACGAATTCATGCGCGCAACCAATGAAAATTTGTTGATGTGGATTGGCCCCACCAAGAAGTCCGGCCTTGCATCATGGCATCTGAAAGCGAGCTCACGCACGCCTCATTTCGCAACAAAGGCACCCGAATGGGTGCCTTTTTTCGTTGCAACCAGAAGAGAACCTCACCCCCCTCGGAACCTCTGTCACTGTTGGCTCTTCAACCTGTACCCGCCTCGAGGGGGCGAACTGGGGGGCGATTCTCCAAGTCAAGGCTGGTGACCCGACGGTCTTCACATGACTCCCGATTGGTTTTCAGCACCCCTTCCCCACCTATCCCTCACCCCACGCCACCATTTTGTGACCGTTGTCAGATTCTCGCGACCTTTATGACATGCGTGTATTCCTGACCCTCACCGCCCTCCTGGTTGGCTTCAATGCCCCAGCACAAACCACATTTTGGAACCCTGACGCCGACGGCAATGGCCTGGTGGGTGCGGCGGACCTGTTGCCGTTCCTGGAGGTTTTTGGTGGATCTTATTCCGCGACCCCGTTGTATTGCCAGGACACCTCCTCGTTCACGGCAATTTTTACCGTTGACATCGATGAGATCGCCGCGCCACTTGTCCCGCTGATTTTTGCCATCTACGAATCTGGTGGTGCCACGACGTCCCAACATGTATTTCTGCCGACGGATAGTGTACAGAATGGGTATAGGACGACAGTGGTAAACCTCAACATTCATGGACAGGGGGGAGGTGGTGTCTGGGTCCAACCAGAAAACGACATCATCAACATCCCAAAGGTCACGAAAGGAAAATCGCGAGAGTTCATCCACCACGATGGCCAATGGTACCCAACGTTTGCGGAGTGATGAGGTCGTGTCATTGACCTGACCTCCGACGCCTGTGATTCCATTTTGAGAGGATCGTTTTGAACGTGTCATGTCCGTCGATTGGGGCGATGGATTGAATTTTCACGACCCGAAAATCTTGACCATGAGACGGTCAGGGGTTGACCTCGTCAATTATCTTGCCTTGAAAATCCTAACGCATGACCAACCAGACCACCAACACCCCAAAGTGGTTTCCATTTACGATTATCGGAATTAATCTTCTCGCCCTGGTCATCATAGGTCATGGAAACGGACTTTACAACCTTGAATCACTGTACACCCGTCACCCTGAGGAGTCATCAAAGACCGAAGAAAACGAAGAGATTCAGGAGGTGAAAACTGAAGCTCCCAATCGAATCTCGTACTCTGAGGCCGAAATGTTCATGCGGAAGAGATTCCAAACACTGGGACAATCATTAGTCGAGGGAAGGACTATTGACCTCAACGGCACATCCCTGCACACCTTTATCTCAAATGACTTGAGGACCGGTTATATGTGCATTTCTACCGTGTCCGAGTACGAATTAGATGTTTTAGCTGCCGACTGCGGGCCAGCATCACAGAAGTTAATGGAGTGGAATTCTCTTGTGAATTAGGGGCTTTCTTACGCTAGTTCTCAATTATCGAACGGTCAGGAGTTGACCTCGTCAAGTATGTGGGGACTGTCCTGTCCTTGTCACGGTGACCATGTATTCGGCGATCGTGACGAATGTTTCATCCCCTGGGATGATGCCAAAATCAAGGCAAACGGAGGGCCGCTCCTCGGACTCGAACGCGTCCGAGCGTCCTTGAATAAAGGAAAGCTTAGTGTCATGAGTGCGCGGCCCTTGAAGGCCATCGTATTTGGCCTCGCCGATTATTCTAAAACAAAATTGAACTGAACCCACCCAATGCGCGTCTGCTTGAGCGGGTGGCTCTCGAAAGTGGCAGTCAGTGCGGCCTCCTCGGCCAGTTGGACAAGCTGGTCATTGTCCGTCGTGCTGTTTTGCGGACTGAACGTGCTGTTTTCCGGATCAAACTTCGCCTCTGTGACCTTGCCCGATTTGTCCACGTGCACCTGCACGCGGACCAACCCTTCCCCGGTAGGTCGTCGGTGAAGGGTAGGTTGATGAATCATGGCAAAATTGTTGAACTCTTCCTCAGAATCGAGCTCTTCCTCAGAATCGAGCTCTTCCTCAGAACCGGAGTTATTGAACATTCGACTCAAGGCGTTGGAGAGGTCCTGTGAAATCTCTACTTCCTCTGTGGTTGTCTCTTGACACAAGACATTTAAAGGAATGAGAAAGACAAGAATGACTGAAAATCGCATGTCCCAATGTACTCCTAACCCGGGTCATGCATGGAGGGTGGCAATCAGGCGCGCTGGCGGAGAGCCTCGCGGAGTTGATGTTCCAAATGTCCTTTCCAGACCGTCACACACCATCACGATGTGTCCATAACGTATCCACAGGAACACGCGGT
>WTIQ01000440.1:0-6483 GCA_011525185.1 Paracoccaceae bacterium
TCCCTACCCCTACTAAAACAGATGTCATCAACCGCTCAATCTCAAAGCGACGCAGAAGAGAAATGCGATCCGCATCTTCGTCGGGCTCAAGGCTATCAAATAATTTACCCATAAGCATCCAAACACCCCACTAATGGTAAATATGTTCATTTTAATTATACTGAACTATATTAAACACTATTCCTTCGTTGTTAAAGCACCTAAAATGAGAACTCGGCTTTGCAAAAATGTAATTGTGGCTTTACCGTTTCGTAAGTTTTATCTAACATCTGACGCAAACAGTGTAAGGCGGGTATGACACTCACGACATGACTACGGACAAACTTGACATATTTCTTGCCGCACCGCGTGGATTTTGCGCGGGTGTGGATAGAGCCATTACGATCGTTGAAATGGCTTTGGAAAAATGGGGGGCACCTGTCTATGTACGTCACGAAATTGTGCATAACAAATTTGTTGTCGATGGTTTGCGCGAAAAAGGCGCTATCTTTGTTGAAGACTTAGACGAGTGTCCGGATGATAAGCCCGTTATCTTTTCTGCCCATGGCGTTCCAAAATCCGTCCCAGCCGCCGCGAAAGCCCGTGAGATGGTCTTTGTGGATGCCACGTGCCCTCTCGTCAGCAAAGTCCATATCGAAGCCGAACGTCATCATAACAGTGGTTTGCAAATCGTTATGATCGGCCATGCGGGTCATCCCGAAACCATTGGCACCATGGGGCAATTGCCTCACGGGGGTGTTCTTCTTGTGGAAACCGTTGAAGACGTGGCGCATTTGTCGGTGAATGACCCCTCAAAACTCGCTTATGTGACACAAACGACGCTATCGGTGGATGATACATCCGATGTTGTGACGGCCCTGCAAAAGCGCTTTCCCGAAATTGTAGGCCCGCATAAAGAGGACATATGTTACGCCACAACAAATCGTCAGTCAGCGGTTAAGGAGGTTGCCCCCCACGTAGAAGCTCTCTTGGTCGTTGGAGCTCCGAATTCCTCCAATTCAAAGCGCCTTGTAGAAGTGGCCTCTAAGGCAGGATGCCCCTATGCCCAGCTCATCCAAAGAGCGAGCGAAATTGACTGGCGTGCTTTAGAGGGCGTGAAAGCTATCGGCATTACGGCGGGTGCGTCTGCCCCTGATGTTCTCATCACCGAAGTGATTGATGCCTTTAAAGCGAGATTTGACACGACCATAAAAACGGTGGAAACAGCGCAAGAGAACGTTAATTTCAAAGTACCGCGGATATTGCGCGAACCTGCCTGAGACGTGCCATCAATTGCGCATATCCTGATTGGACAAACAGAGACCTGAGGGAAACCAAATATGTCACAGATCCCCCGTTCAGCGCTTTTGCTGGGTCTTTTGGGTGTGCTGCCCTTTGCTTGGGGCGTCCTTACAATGCTTCAACAAGACCTCAGTGACGTGACCATTCGTGTAATCGGCCCACGTTTTGTTGGCCCCTATGTACAGCTCTTTTATGGAGCCGTCATTTTGTCCTTTATGTCAGGCGTCTTGTGGGGATTTGCCACACGAGCAAATGGTAAACAGGCCACACTCGGCTATATCTTCTCTGTTCTACCTGCGCTCTGGGCATTTTTCACAACGGGTGGAGGAGAAGAGACCGCAGCACAGAACTTGATCCTTGGATTTCTCGGTCTTTTGATGCTTGATTGGTATTTCCATCGCAAACAACTTACGCCCGCTTGGTGGATGTCTCTACGCGTGCTTTTGACCACTTTGGTCGTGATCTTTCTAGGGCTAGGGGCAATGATATGAAACCTGATGCAGCCACCGTGAGCGTCTATGATGCTAAAACGCAAGAATACAAAAACCTCTCAAAGACGGATAAAGAGGTAAAAGTTGAGGCAAAATTCGTCTCGCTTGTCAAACCAGGCGGGACAGTGCTTGATTATGGATGTGGACCTGGTCGGACCGCCGGCTACTTTGCCCAAAAAGGTCTGGTGTCGCATGCCTTTGACGCCTCAGAGGAAATGGTCAAGCTGGCCAGTGCCCGAGAGGGGGTGCAGGCGTGGCAAGCGGGGTTTCACGATTTTGAAGCCACACAATTCTATGACGGAATTTGGGCGAGCTTCTCTCTCTTACATGCGCCGCGTCGTGATATAGCCATGCTTTTGAGTGCGATAAAAACAGCGTTAAAGCCTGAGGGTATTTTTTATCTTGGTTTGAAGCTTGGCTCAGGAGAGGCGCGCGACAGCTTGGGACGTTTTTATACCTATTATGAACAGGATGAGGTGGCAGATTTACTCAAGACTCATGGCTTTACATGGCTTAGCCATAAGACAGGCGAAGATGTTGGCCTTGACGGAACCTCAGCCGCTTGGATCGGAATTCTGTCGCGTGCCTGATTTATTTGCCTATACCGACGGTGCCTGTTCGGGCAACCCAGGGCCAGGCGGCTGGGGGGTAGTCTTGCACGCGAAAGAGGGCGACACCGTTTTGAAGACCCGCGAATTGTCAGGGGGTGCTCTTGAGACAACGAATAATCAAATGGAATTAATGGCCGCGATTACGGCACTTGAAACCTTGCGGCGCGCGTCGAAGATTACAATCATTACCGATAGCGTCTATGTGAAAGATGGTGTCACAAAGTGGATTCACGGATGGAAGCGCAACGGATGGCGTACATCGAGCAAAAAACCAGTCAAAAACGTTGAGCTCTGGCAAAGACTTGATGCGGCACAAGAGCGGCACACTGTGGTTTGGGAATGGGTCAAAGGGCATGCAGGACACCCTGAAAATGAACGCGCCGATGAACTCGCGCGCCAAGGCATGGCCCCCTACAAACCCAGTGGGTGCACACAGATCGTGTAATCGTACACTCTGAGGCCATGAGTTTGCCCTCTCATGCTGATCTTGCTTACCACTTCTATCTAATAGACAAAGGGAGACAGTAGGCATTTTCCTCATGCCGCGTCCCTCCCCTAAAGCCCGATTCCCGAGAGAATAGATTTTGAAATAAGACGAAACAGGCTGGTCTTCTGCTGTTCCAACGTGATTTGGCAAGTCTCAGACTCTTTTTCACGTGCGATGTCGTTTGCATCGTCATTAAGGAACAGCTTGACCGCCCTTTCGCCTTGTAAAAGACGCAAATGGTCAAACATGATATTTATACCGAATATGAACGTGCCAATAAGAACTGATTAATCAGCGCTGGCGTTTTTAGGGAAATGTTCTGATACGATCAGCCCGTGGCTAAACCACAAGTCACCGACGCACAACTACTGCTGGCTTTGGGGACCCACAGGAGACTGACGCCATCCGCGAAAACGAACTATGTAAACGAAATTGTTCATTAGTGCCTCCCTCATCAAAATGCGTATGACTATAGAGTCTAACTAAGTTCTGCCAAAAAATAAACCATTAATTTAAAGTACTCACGGAAATTATTTCAACGTGAAGTCCGCAAAATCACCCGTCCCTTGGTCGGAGGTAAACCGTATCGTGGAGGCCTCTAAAGCAACTTGCTGGCAGTTATAGCCCAAATCGCGGCTTCCCCAACTTAGATCACGGCAGAAATATCCGTCTTTCCAAATCCACTCACCTGAAACCGTCATTGTAAGGGCTTTGCCAGTAATACGCCCATCTTTTTCGACACGCAGCTTGATGAAGGGGCGTTGAAGCACTTTGTTTTCTACTGCGTTTACAAATGTATCCTGATCTTTGATGATGCTCAATTCTGCAACAGCAGACCCACAGAACAAAACAAAAGACACCGCCACAGCGCTAAACCTAAAAAAAGACACCTTTACTACCCCGCTTTTATTCGTGCAGATACCTAGTGTCGACAAGCCTTAGGTCAACCCTAAGACGTCAAACATATCATAGGCGCCTGCTGGCTTACCCTGCGCCCAGAGCGCCGCTTTGAGGGCACCGCGCGCAAAGACATCACGATTTTGCGCAACATGGCGCAATGTGATCCGCTCGGAAGGAGACGCAAATAAAACGTCATGTTCGCCCACAATATCACCGCCCCGAATTGCGACAAACCCAATATCGCCCTTTTTTCGTGCGCCCACGATTCCATCCCGATTTGTGTCACGCACATCTTGTAACACGACGCCCCTCCCTTCTGCGGCGGCTTCTCCTAGCATGAGGGCTGTGCCAGATGGCGCATCGATCTTTTGATTGTGATGCGCCTCAATGACCTCGATATCAAAATCAACATCCAGCGCAGCCGCAACTTGGCGGGTCAGTTTGACCAAAAGGTTGACCCCAAGCGACATGTTGCCAGCACGTACAATCGCCGTCTTTTGCGCACTCGCTTCTATCTCTTGAATGTCCTCAGGCGTGAAACCAGTGGTTCCAATAATATGGGGCGTGCCCGTCTCCGCAGCTGCTTTTGCAAATTCTACCGTTGCGGCGGGGATGGTGAAATCAATCACCGCATCCACTCTCTCAAACACGTCGCGTATCTGATCAGAGACAATGACACCCGCTTCTGGTCCGCCCGAAACCAGACCAATATCTTGGCCAAGCCAATTATGGCCCGCATGTTCAAGCGCTCCGCTCAAAACCATATTTTCGCCTGTCGCAATGGTTTTGATGAGCATTTGCCCCATACGTCCAGAGGCGCCCGTGACAGCAATTTTTAAAGGTGAATTCATATTGCGCCTCCTTTTTATCCCAGTCCCCTGTTAACCTGCACACCCTGTCTTGGCAAACCGATTGCAAAGTCTTAGACCAAGAATATGGCAAAGAACAAATTTCATGATGGTCCTGGTCCCTCGCAACGGCAATTGCGCGTCGGCGAACTGATCCGCCGCACTCTTTCCGATATCCTTACTCGTGGTGAAATTCACGACCCTGATTTGAACCGCATTTCTATCACGGTTGGTGAGGTCACTACGTCGCCCGATCTAAAAATAGCAACGGCCTATGTGAGCGCCCTCGGGGGCGGTCGTGGGGAAGAACTCATTCAGCTTTTGGCGCAAAACAAATCAGAAATAAGACGGGCCTTGTCCAAATCAACCGCTCTGAAATACGCTCCTGATTTACGCTTCCGCTTGGACGAAACATTTGACCGTATGGATGAAACACGACGCCTCTTTTCCGATGAAAAGGTCACACGCGATCTCGATACATGACAACGCGCACACTCATTTTTGTGATCTTCTTAATCTGGTCACCGCCGCTTTTTGCGCTTGAGTGTGTAAACGATGATTTCGAGGGTGTGAGCTTTACGCGCTGCGACGTTTTGGCGGGCGAGGACGATCTCAGGCTCTTTTTACGCGATCAATCAGGAACCGTGTATGGGCATTTTTATGCGCTAAATGCCGAGTTAAACGAGCGTGGGCTTGAGCTCGCTTTTGCTATGAATGCTGGCATGTTTCGTCCCGATTTCACTCCAGCTGGTCTTTATGTTGAGGACGGTATAACGCAAAAACCTCTCGTTACACGCGCAGGTCCTGGTAACTTTGGCCTTTTGCCTAACGGCATTTTTTGTCTGAACGAGGCAGGCTTTCATGTCTACGAAACCCTGTCTTTTGCCAAGCGCGGACAGACATGCAGATATGCGTCTCAATCTGGTCCGATGCTGGTCATAGATGGAGCGCTACATCCGCGTTTTTTGAAAGGCTCAACCTCCAAGTTTATCCGAAACGGTGTCGGCACGTCGAAAGATGGAACGTCGGCCTCTTTTGTCATTTCGAATAAGCCAGTCACATTTCATCATTTTGCGCGATTCTTTCGCGACCACCTTGGCCTCTCCTCTGCGCTTTATTTTGATGGAAACGTATCACGGCTTTATGCGCCAGAGCTCAATCGCTTAGGATTGGGCAGGCGCATGGGACCTATTGTTGGCGTTGTGAAAAAGGCCAGATAGCATGCTCTGGCCTTCTCTTTTGCTCAGGTTTAGTTCAGAGCGGCTTGGCTCAGCGTCTTTTGCTCTCCAGAACTAATTTCAATCCGTCGCGGTTTTAGCGCCTCTGGAACCTCGCGTTTAAGGTCCACATGGAGCATACCATCCACATGGCTTGCGTCCACCACATGGACATGATCGGCAAGCTGGAACCGTCGCTCAAACGAGCGCGTTGCGATACCGCGATGTAGATAGCTACGCTCAGCGGTCTCTTCTGATTTACCAGCCGAGAGGATCAGCGCGTTCTCTTTCACTTCCACGGAAATATCATCCACCGAAAAGCCTGCAACAGCGACAGAGATGCGGTAGGTATCATCCGATGTTTTTTCAATGTTATAAGGGGGGTATGAAGCGTTACTCACGTCAGACGCAAGCACGCGGTCCATCAATTCAGCCACTTGGTCAAAGCCAACAGTAGCACGATAAAGGGGGGTAAAATCAAAATGTCTCATAGGGTTATCCTCCTCTTGAGCGACAACAAGTTATGTCTGTCCTTTGGACCAGACGGTGATTTGAGGACCCATATTCGGCGTCCCCGTTATGAGATATGGGAAGGCGTTTTGGCGGTTCAAGAGGGGTTTGAGCGAAAAATTATAGCCCGTTTAAAGA
>WTIQ01000440.1:6583-12419 GCA_011525185.1 Paracoccaceae bacterium
GGCGTTTTGGCGGTTCAAGAGGGGTTTGAGCGAAAAATTATAGCCCGTTTAAAGACCTCTGCATAACATTGCTCCCATTTAGAAATGAGGCCCGCGCCTGCCTGGGTAGGCGCGGGCGTGCGATGGTGGAACCTTTGAGAATTAACCGCAATACCCATATATTTCAATTAGTTGAGAAAGAAAACGCGCCTGCCGAGGGGGCAGGCAGGCGCGGGCCGTTGGCGCCGCTGGGTTCGGTGTTTTGGCTATATTTCTATTATGCAAAAGTCTTGCCCTGTTATTTCCCTGACAAAAGAGAGAGCTGTGTCACACCCTTAGGTCGCTCCCCGCCCAGCGCCCAGTCCAATAATTCAACTGTATGAACGATCGGAAGGTCGCTACCTGAGCCAATTTGCATCATGCAACCGATATTTCCAGCTGCGATAACATCGGGCTCTATAGCCTCCAAGCTACGGAGTTTTTTCGCCTTAAGCTCGCCTGCAATCTCAGGCTGCAAGAGGTTATAGGTCCCAGCCGACCCACAGCAGAGATGTGCATCACGTGGTTCAACAACGTCAAACCCAACCCGACGCAAGAGCGCTTTGGGAGCCTCTTTCACCTGCTGCCCATGCTGCAAGGAACAGGCCGCATGATAGGCGACTTTTATGCCGTTTGATGGCAACTCTGGCAGGTCTAGCTGGCTTAGAAACTCAGACACGTCCAGCGCGCGGTTTGCAACCTCTTGTGCTTGATCGGCACTCTCATGAGTACGAAACATATGTCCGTAATCTTTAATAGCGGTGCCACATCCGCTGGTGTTGATGATAATCGCATCAAGCCCATCACCCGCTATTTCACGGCTCCAAGCCTCAATATTCTTTTCAGCAAAAGCATGGCTTTGCTCCGTCTTTCCCATGTGATGGGTCAAGGCACCACAGCACCCCTGCCCTTTGGCAATCACCACATCCACACCGAGACGTGTCAAAAGGCGAATGGTGGCATCGTTAATGTCTGTGTTCAGCGCCTTTTGTGCACAGGCTGTCATCAGCGCCACACGCTTTTTCTGCGCCCCCTTGGCGGTGAAGACTTGCGGATCATCGCGGCGACTGACGGGCGGGAGAGTACGGGGCACCATCGCCATCATAGCCTGCACTCTTTTGTCGGGGATGAACCTTGCGAAAGGCTTTACAATCTTCGCGCCCAGCATCGCGATCCGAAAGCGATAGGGGTATGGGAGGATTTTGGCCAAAACCCAACGCATCGCGCGGTCTGTAAATGGACGATTGTAATGTGTTTCGATGTAAGAGCGGGCATGATCCACAAGATGCATGTAATGCACGCCCGAAGGGCAGGTCGTCATACAAGAGAGACAAGATAGGCACCGATCGACATGTTTCACCATCTTGGCATCGGGGGTACGCTGATTTTCGAGCATATCCTTGATGAGGTATATACGACCGCGCGGACTATCCAATTCATCTCCAAGGATTTGATAGGTCGGACAGGTGGCGGTACAAAACCCGCAGTGCACACAGGCACGCAAAATTTCGTTTGATCGTTTGGTGACTGGATCTTTGAGCTGCTCATCGGAAAAAAACGTTTGCATAGCTACCCCATTAGCCCAGGGTTTAAGAGACCACGGGGATCAAATTGCTTGCGAAGACCCTGACTGAGGCGCGCCAAGGCCTCTGGCTGGGGCTGAAATTTTGGCACCGTCTCAGAGAGGCCGCGGAGCCGCGTTGCATGTCCCTCAAAATGCCCAAGCCGCGCGCGCAGATCTGTACCCGCTGCAACGCTGCCCCAGATCAATCCCCCTGACCAGTCATAAAAGCCCGTTCGAAACCCTGCCCGTTCAAATGTCTCAACCCCATCGCTTGGCTGCACGGAAATACGCCAGATGTCACCTTTATCCTCTTTGAGAGGGCTCACGTCTCGCAAATCTGACCAAAACGCGAGGGAGGCGTCATGGTCCAAAACCTCCTGTTCTCCATACTCGCCCAAGAGCGCCCGAAGCGCTGTAACACGATAGGAAACAGAGTTGGAAAAGCCCTCAACGCGCAGATAGAGGCTCTGTGTTGCACAGAGATAAACCGTCCCCGAGACTTCATAAGAGGAGCCCAAAGCCTGCGACATTGCCGCCACAGCCTGAGCATGGTCAAGCTGATGCAGAACGAGGGTCTGTGTCAGCTCAGGCGCAGGCAGGGTTTTAAACGCAACTTCGCTCATAATGCCCAAGGTGCCCCAACTCCCGCACATCAATTTGACAAGATCATAACCAGTGACGTTTTTCATCACGCGGCCACCATTTTTAATCAGATGTCCTTCTCCATCCACGAACCGCACGCCGAGCAAAAAGTCCCGCGCGGCACCTGCCTGAATGCGACGTGAACCGCTGGCATTTGTTGCAAAAACACCGCCAATCGTAGACGAGCCTTTGCGCCCAAGCAGCGCCCCCAAACGGTAGGGTTCAAAGGCAAGCTGCTGGCCCTCTTTGGCAAGGAGCGCTTCGATCTCGGAAAGCGGCGTCCCACTTTTGGCAATCATCGTCAGCGCGCCAGGGACATAATCCACAATGCCACTCATTTTTGCGGTGCTGATCTGCGTCGCAGGGTCGCTGTATTCGCCGCGCGTGTCACCTCCAAGAACACGCACAGGCGCATCGGCAGAGCGAAGCATATCCGAGAGGTCTTGTTCATCCGTGGGCTGAAAGAGGGACATATTATTCCGCGGCATAGCGCGCCAAATCTAGGCGACGCCTCTCGGAGGCCTCAAGCGGAAAGACTTTTGCGCCGTTTAACAGCCAAGCAGGGTCAAACACATCTTTCACCCGCATTTGTGCTTCAAGGTCATCTTGGGAAAATTGATGGGACATCAAATCTCGCTTTTCAATCCCCACTCCGTGTTCCCCCGTTAGGCAACCTCCGACCTCAACGCAGAGCTTGAGAATTTCTGCACCAAAGGCCTCGCATGTCTCTAACTCTCCCTCTTTATTGGCATTATAGAGGATCAGGGGATGCATATTGCCGTCCCCTGCGTGAAACACATTGCCCACATCAAGACCAAACTCTTGGCTCAGTTCCCCAATACGGCGCAGCACAAAGGGAAGCTCGGTCACAGGGATGGTCCCATCAAGACACATGTAATCATTGATTTGCCCCATCGCGCCAAAGGCGGATTTGCGCCCTAACCATATGCGGGCGGCGTCCTGTGCATCGCGCGCTTTTCTCACCTCTACTGGATCATGGCTCTCAGCAATCTGGATAATACGGTTGAGCTGATCTTCGATCTCTGCCTCAGAGCCTTCGACTTCGACAATCAAGAGCGCCATGCAATCGGGATAGCCTGCTCCTGAAAAAGCATCGGTTGCGCGGATACATGGACGATCCATGAACTCAATGGCAACAGGCAAAACCCCTGCTTTGATAATGTCAGAGACGCATGCGCCCGCGACTTCGTTACTGTCAAAACCGATGAGGACCGGACGCGCGCCCTCTGGCTTGGGTAAAATCCGCAACGTGGCCTCTGTCACAATCCCCAGCTGCCCCTCCGAACCGCAGATAAGCCCAAGAAGGTCCAAGCCTTCGCTGTCCAAATATGCACCGCCAACCTTCACGATCTCGCCCGTCATAGTGACCAGCGTAACGCCCATAAGGTTGTTAGATGTGACCCCATATTTAAGGCAATGTGCCCCGCCTGAATTCATCGCAATATTGCCAGCAATCGCGCAGGCCAGCTGGCTTGAGGGATCGGGCGCATAGAAAAAGTCATGTTCACTCACCGCGTCGCTGACGCTTAGATTTGTGCGCCCTGTTTGCACGCGGATGTAACGATTATCGTAGTCGGCCTCTAACACTTCCGTCATACGGGCTACCCCAATGACGACACAATCTGCCGTCGGAAGCGCCCCCCCTGCAAGCGAGGTTCCTGCACCGCGTGGGACAACTGGAACGCGCAGCTCATTGCAGATGCGCAATGCTGCCGCGACTTCTTCAGTCGTTTTGGGCAACACGACCAAGAGAGGCGGGCAACGATAGGCCGAGAGCGCGTCGCATTCATAGGCGCGCAATTCACCAGTGTCCGAAATGATACTGTCTTGAGGCAAGACAGCAGCCAAGCGCGCCAAAATCTCAGATTTGCGCGCAATGATAGCAAGATCAGCTTTTGGCATCTGCATGACATAGTCCTCGCGTTTACCTTAGGTTTTACTCTCATTTATCCGCAATTCAAGTCGTCGAGTGTCGCAACTCAAGTCTGCGATTTGCCACCTTCTCGAAGCCAAGCCAGAAAAATGAACCCGACAATCAACAGCGCGGCGAACCAGACGGGCAAGAGCGGGCGCGTAGTTACATCGGTTGCCTCATAGGCGTTGCGCGGCGTAATCGCAAACCACCCGCGCCCAGCCGCAGGTCGCCCCTCCGCCACGCTCCTCAGTCGTGGCAACCCATCTGATATCCAAAAGAGGCCGCCGCGTGTTTGTTGAGCAAGCGGCTTCAGATTATCTTCCGTCGCAAGTGGATTTTCATATTCTTTTGGCATGATGGGCCCAACCGCAAAGACATGCTCCAAGCTTTGGTCACTGACACGAAAGAGACCTTGCTCTTGGCTTTGGTAAAAGGCTTGATAGGCCGTTCCTTCTGCGTTTGGCTCAAAAGCGACTTCGCTACGTTGACCAGAGGGGGATAGGACCTCTGCAACACTTGGCGCATTGCCTAAAGTTCGCCGCTCAATACGAATTTCACCATTCTCTAGCTGCTCCGTGAGGAGCATTTCCTCTTCAAGTTCAGGCTCTCCCATCATCCAATGGGCCAAGCGACGCAACAATTCCAGCTGCGGCCCGCCCCCTTCAAAATTGCGATGCCAAAGCCATGCATGGTCGGAGGAGAGGAGCGCAACACGCCCCTCCCCGACGCGATCAAGAATCAACAAGGGGGCCTCATCAATCCCCGTCATCAGCACATGACCAGACGTCGGCGTGACGTCAATCTGGCGAAACCAACGCCCCCACTCATTTTGCTGCGGCAAGCCAAGGGTGACGGGATGACGTCCCCCAATATCGGATACACGCGGTGTATATCCCTCATTAAAGACACGGGCACTTGGCTCGGCTGGCACAATGCGCCGCAGGGGAGATCTGTAAAGCGAATTGGCGGAGGCAAAATCAGACCCCGCCGCTACGAGGACCGCACCACCCTTTTCCACATACTGCGCGATATTCTCCAGATAGGAGTTTGGTAAAATGCCGCGTCGTTTGTAGCGATCAAAAATGATGAGATCAAAATCATCTATTTTCTCTAAAAACAATTCGCGCGTTGGAAAGGCAATTAAGGAGAGCTCGTCGACGGGCACGCCGTCTTGTTTTCCAGGCGGGCGCAAAATAGTGAAATGAACCAGATCAACCGAGCTGTCGGATTTGAGCAAATTACGCCAAGTGCGCGTCCCTGGGTGCGGTTCGCCCGATACGAGCAAAACGCGCAGCCGATCTCGAATACCATTCACCGAGATCAGGGCACGATTATTCTGTAATACGGGCTCTTGGGGCAAGGCCTCTGCAAAAAATTCAAAGATATTTGCCCCGGCATGCGGGAGCGTGAGGCGAATATCGACATCTTCACCAACAGGCAGTCGAAACTCTTGCGGGGTATCGCCATCGATAGAAACCTGAATAGCGGCGCTCGAGGACGGCGAAGTGATCGCCCCTTCATCAGATATGCGTATGGTCAAGGTAACTGGCTCACCTACAATTGCGTAAGCAGGCGCATTTTTCACAACGATGCGCCGATCCACCGCATTTTTCAGACCAGTAATAAATCCATGAAATGGCGCGGGCAGTGCGATTTCACTCGAAGGATCATGAATT
>WTIQ01000462.1 GCA_011525185.1 Paracoccaceae bacterium
CCCAAACGCTGATGATGCGCTCAATGATCCAAAAATTCTAACGCAATCTAAAGCTTCAACTGTTTCGCCCTCCAGCGTTATTCAGAGCTATTATAATATCCTAACAGGTAAATCATTGCCCATCTATGGCGCATTCGAATTTCAACAACAGCAAGACCCCTCTCTGCTCTTTTTCAACACCATGGGGAAAACCTATCGTCTTGCAGCTGGTGATATTCTTCGTGTCACACTGCGCGGATTAACAGAAAGTGATACAACTCATAAAATTGGGCGTGATGGCAATCTCATATTGCCTAATCTTGCTCCAATAAATGTATCTGGGTTCACTATCGAAGATGCAGAGCGCCGTCTTCTTGAAACTCTGCGCCTTGATGATGCAGCAGCCTCTGTCTTTATGTCGCTTGAAACCGCACGTCTCATTACCGTGCAAGTCAGCGGCGCCGTGAGCCAACCCCGTACCCTTGCCGTTCCTGCTTATACCCCCCTGAGTCGTGTCCTTGCATATGCGGGTGGCATTAAAGCCACAGGGTCTTTGCGCAATATTGTCCTGCGGGATCGCGACGGAAATGTTGAAACAGTCGATTTTTATGATTTCTTACAAAGTCCCGAAGGCGCGAATGATCCACTTGTCACGGATTCCTCTCGCGTCTTTGTCGGCAATCAAGGGCTGACAATCGCAACCGATGGATTTGTTGCACGTCCTGGAATTTACGAGCTGCCTGCGGGACAAGATGAAATTTCGATAGGCGCACTCCTGGACTTAAGCGGAACGCAGCTAATCCCCCCAGGTGCACAAATTGAAGTCCTTTATTTTGATGAAGGCGGTCTCTCCAGATCCCGCTCAGCAGCGATCAGTGATATGGTGTCTGCGGGCGAAGCATTGCGCATCCGCTTTGTAAACACGCGAAATCTTGAAACGGTCAGCGTCCGCGGTGCAGTTCTCAATGAATATGAATTTGCAACAGAACGTTCCGTCGCTTTGCGTGATGTGTTAAAGAATGGTTCTGTCTTAAGAGAGGATGCCACTTTAGACTTTGCCCTTATTTTGGGAAAGAACGGGACATCACGCGCCTTAAATTTGAGAACAGCATTGCTCGACGATACGGCTCAAATTGCTGCTACAGAATTACTCTATGTCTTTCCAAAAGCACAATATTCTGCATTGGTTAATGCAAACCCAAATGCAACAAATGATCCAATCGTCGCTGAACTTTCAGAAGTTGAGGTGGGAGAGATATATCTCAATGGGCAGCGGCTTGCATTTTTAGCACCCTCGAAGGGACAATCTCTTCAGGACATCCTGCGGCCACACTATCGCATCACCCCACAGACCGTGACAGAATTTGCAATACTTGAGGGATCAGTAAATGGCGCCAAAGCGACAAAAGCAATTTCTCTATCAGACACACTGGAGAAACAGTCAACCTTAGATATCACGGGCGATACAAAACTCTTTTTGTATGAGGGTGCATTTTACGATCGCCTGCTTTCAACCACTGCGAATGATATTTCTGCCGCAGAAAATCTTTCAAATGAACTCATCGCACGCAGCGCTTCCGTGATTGATGATGCCAATGTTCTACAAATTTTTGTGGATGATAGTCCTTTCGCTTTTCTTCCAGGTGAAACCCCGCAAAGCCTCAAGGAAATCCTAACTATCCTCGGCGGACTGCCCAATGATCTTGTGGAAGATATTGTTCTCTTTGAGGGCAAAGCAGGCCCGAGAAATACACGCACCCGCTCTATTATAAATGACGTTGATCAAATGCTCCTTGGGGATGGGTCCGTTTCTTTTTATTCAGAACGCGGGATTGCACGATTGATCAGTGAGATTAATCAAGGACGTGATGACGCACGTACGCGGAATTTCTTGGCACAGACCGTCAATATCTACCTTGATTCACGTCTTGTCTCCGTGTTTGCCCCCTCGCTGACACCTCAGCCCTTCGCCGATAGTATCGAGGCCTATTATCAAATTTCTCCCGAAACGGTCCTTGATTTTGCACTTTTGCGCGAAACGGCTGATTACTCATCCGTTTCTAAAGCAATATCCTTGAGAGAGCTCCTGCAAGATAAAATGCCTTTTGAAATGTCTGGCGGTATGGATCTCTTCTTTTTTGAAAAACGTTTCTACAAAGAACTCTTAAACAGATCGCGCAACGACATAGCGCCGCTGGAAAATGACGTTGAAACAAATATTTCTTTTGTTGCTGGACCACTTGATGACGCCAATGTCCTACAAATCTTTGTAGACGATACACCATTTGCGTTTCTCCCAGGTGAAACACCACAAAGCCTTGACGAGATTTTGGATATCTTGGGCGCTCTACCAACCAACTTAGCGCCAGAGTTTGTTTATTACGAAACGAAGACACGCGATAATTTATCTGGGGTCACAAGTCTGCAGAAAAAAACGCCCACGCAATTTCAGGGGGATGTGGCAATCTCTTTCTTTACAGAGGCTGGGCTAGGATCATTTATCGCCCAAGCGAATGTAGAGCCGTCGAACCCAAGCATGCGTGAGCGCATCGCAGATGCAACATCAATTTATTTGAATGATCGCTTAGTTGCTCTTGTCGATGGCACAAATCGGGATGTGCTGACACAAAAAATAAGTTTTCTCACTTCACTCAACACAGATATTTATCCTTTGTTTAGCACACTCAGCAAATTTGATATTGGATCTGCATTGTACAGAACACAGATCATTCCCCTGCGGGATCTCATGTTCTCGGAGATTCCGCTCTCAAATGGCCAACGGATCGATTTGTTAACATTGAGCTTAATATCGGGAGCTTCAGAAAATGAAGATCGGGAAGCCGCCATCGAAGATTTGATTGAGACTGATGGCCCCATCGAGGAGATCGATCGTCTTCCTAAGACAATATCGGAACAGTTGCTGTTAAATGCATCACGTTATATCGGAGGTGCTGTTTCGCTTCCGGGTGACTACCCCGTCTCAGATGGCGTAACACTCGACCAGCTTTTAGAGGTCGCAGGCGGGTTTGCGCGGAATGCGGATGTGACATCTGTGTCCGTTCAAAACTATGCAACACGCGATGGGGCTCTTATCAAAGGAAAAGAGCGAATTTACGACGCAACGAAAATGGATCTGACATCCGTGCGGTTGTCTGGTGAATATGTCGTAGAAGTCACTTCCAAGATCAATGACGCACTGGCTGGAACAATCCTTGTCCAAGG
>WTIQ01000157.1 GCA_011525185.1 Paracoccaceae bacterium
TTCTTTCAACAGATGGTAGCGGTAATTTAAGTTGGGTTAATGATTCAGCAGGTAATCCTGGTGGAACAGTTGGACAAGTACAAGTAAATAATGGTGCTACTTTTGATGGAGTTTCGGAAGGAGCATCAGGACAGGTTTTAACTTCGAATGGTGCAGGTGTTGCACCTACATTCCAAGCTGCACCGGGAATAGATACTTCAGGATCTGCTTGGTCAGCATCAGGAGACTCAGTATTCTTAGAGTCGACTGGACAAAACAATCCTACAGATTATTCAAATAGTATAGTACTTAATTCTGGAAGTGTAAAACTTGATGGTAATCATCCAAATGGAGTAAATAACGTTGCTTATGGTAATGCTGCAGGAGGTAATTTAGGAGCTGGAGCTACTGATAATACATTTATAGGAAATACTGCAGGGCAAAACACAAGCACTGGTGATAAAAATATTGCTATTGGTTCAGAAGCTTTAAATTCAAATAATGGTAATGAGAATATTGCTGTTGGATTTAGGGCATTAAAAAATAATACTGCAACTGGAAATACTGCAGTAGGACACACAGCGTTATTTACTAATACAAGTGGTACAGGAAATACTGCTGTAGGTAATAATGCTGGTGTAAGTTCAACTTCTAATAACAATACATTTGTAGGAGCTTACGCGGGTGATGCCATTTCTTTTGGAGCAGATAACACAGCTGTTGGTTTTGAAGCTTTGACACAATATAATGCTACATCGGCGACTGCTATAGGAAAACATGCTTTAAAAGAAGGTGGTGGTACAAACAACATTGGAATAGGTCCAGCCAGTGGTTTTAATACAAATGGTAACAGTAATATTTTTGTGGGTCAAAATACAGGTTATTACGCTTATAATAGTAGAGAAAATGTAGTAGTAGGAACTCAATCTTTTAATGGATTAAATGGTAACATAGTTGGATGTACTATTTTAGGTTATCAAGCATGTACTGCAGCAAACCAGTCAGGTACAAATAAAATTGTTATAGGTACTGGTGCACAACCTTCATCTACTTCAGTTTCACATGAAATTACTTTAGGTAATTCTTCTATTGCAACTTTAAGATGTCAACAAACATCAATCACTGCTCTATCAGACGCTAGAGACAAGAAAGATATTGAAGACGCGAACATAGGTCTTGATTTTATTAATGATTTAAGACCTGTTAAGTTCGTATGGGACACTAGAGACGGTGCTAGAAAAGACATTAAAGAAGTCGGATTTATTGCACAAGAACTAGACGAAGTTCAACAAAAACACGGTGTTGAAGATCATTTACAGTTGGTTTTAAAAAACAACCCTGATAAATTAGAAGCTGCACCAGGAAAACTTATACCTATTTTAGTTCAAGCCATAAAGGATCTAAAAAAAGAATTAGACGAACTAAAAAAGGCGTAATTAAAGGATTGACAACAGTCCAAAATATAAATAAAAAACAATTTTAAGGAGAAAAATAATATGGCTACATTCGGAAAAATTTCAAGTTCACTAGTAAACTTTAGTACTACTACTACTGCAATAGAAAACCCAATTGCACAATTTGTATCTAATCCTGCATTAGAGAAACAAACTATGCCACAGAGAAATGCACCTAGTTTAAATTTAGGACTATTTCAATCTACTCCATATGTTTTAACTCCTGTTGGCAATACTAGTGCTAGTCCAGATGACTCTACATTTGCCTCACTGACTTTTAGTAATAATATTACGTTAGTAACACCTAATACGAAAGCTACTCAACCAAACAACGCACAAGCTTCTCAAAGAGTACCTAGATATCAAGGATCATTTATGGATCAAGCTAGAGGTATGCACGGATCTATAATCATTGGACATGACATAGCAACTGCAGGTTTTCCAAATGGATATGATAGTAGCACTGCAAATGGATATCGTCTGAGAACACAAATGGACGTTCCTAACATAATTATGGGAAGTTATATTCTTGAAGGTCTTGGATCACAAACTTCTGGTTTTGGATATGGTGCAGGAAGCCTAGATGGTAATGTTATAATAGGTAATGGTTTTGCTAGTGCTGTAGTTGATAGCAACTTAGACTATGTAACAGGTGGATATGGTTACGGAGGTATTGAGAGAGCTGATGACAATGTAATATTAGGTCACAATAACTACGCAAACATGATGAGAACAACCCCACTTGGTTATTCTGCTAGTTTATCTAGAAATAGAATATTTGGTAATGATAATGGAGTAACGGAAGACTACCGAAATGATAAAGGATATTATGTAAACGATGAAAAAACTCAAATTATAAGTGAAAGAGTGATCGAAACTCCATTTCGTAACGCTATAGCAAATAATAATATATTTGGTAAAAATAATATGAATTCTAGATTTCTTTGGAATAGTGGTACTGTACCTACAAACCGTTTTCATACTCCTGATATAGGTGAATTTAATAATATATTTATAGGAAATAGTAACCAAACAGACGAGCTTGAGGACTATAATTATGCAGGGGGTAATCTTAGTGGTAACAGGCTTACTTTTGACAAAAACATAGTCATAGGTTCTGATAACCAACTTTCAAGAAGATGGGATGTAACTTCTGGTACTAATGTATCTCGAAATTATATAATAGGATATAGAAATCTATTTCACAAAGACAGCCAACACAATATAGTATTCGGAAAAAATTGGACATTTAGTGCTAATTCTGGTGCAGGTAATGAAACCGTTGCAACACGTAATATATGTATTGGTGAGGCTCCTGGAGTTATTTTTAGTGGTACAGGTGGTACAGGTGCTTCTACTTCTACTAGTAATGTATTTATAGGGAACAATATAAATGCTTCTCTTGCTGGAGGTAATGGTTTTGAACATCAAAATGTTACTCTTATTGGAGAAGGTGCATCAGCATCTACAAAAACAGCTCAAAATGAAATTACTTTAGGTAATGTTGCTGTTGCAGCTTTAAGATGTAATGTAACTACAATTACATCTTTATCAGATGCTAGAGATAAAACTAATATTGAACCAATTTCAAATGCTAGTGCTTTCATTAAAGATCTAAAACCAGTCAAGTTTGATTGGAATAGAAGAGATGGTATTAAAGCAAAAGAACATGACATGGGATTCTTAGCTCAAGACTTAGATGATGCTCAAAGTAAACATGGTATCCAGGATCACTTAGATATTGTTTACAAATCTAATCCTGAAGCT
>WTIQ01000320.1 GCA_011525185.1 Paracoccaceae bacterium
CCTTGCGGGCGAGCCAGTCAGCATCGGCTTCTGTATCCTCGGTATGCACACCGAGCAGGACCATCACGCCGGCCCCGCAGGACCCGATGATTTCGCCTTCCACGCGCACTTCGGCGCGGCTCACTCTTTGGACCACAGCCCTCATGCCGGCAAATTAACCGCGAATCCACCGTGGTGTGGATGAGTCCATTGGCGTTGTCTTGAATATCTTGCTCATCCTTCTGCTTGCCGACCATGTCTCACCGCTTCCATCGAATCTGTTTTGGCGTCTTCCTCACGGTGGGATTGCTCCTGGGCGCTGCACCGAGGATGTCGGCCCAGACCCGGACGGTGGATTCGGGAGAATTGAGTTTTGCCAGCCCGGTGGACATGGATTTCGAGGAGGCCAAGGCTTGGGTGCTCAAGCAGGCCAGGATTCGGGCTCTGGCCAATGAATTCGGGACCCGGGTTCGCAGTGAGTCCGTGTACTCGGTGTCCGATGCCAACGGTGAAGTTGACGACGCGTTCACCGAACTGAGTGTGTCTCAAGTGAAAGGAGAGTGGATCCGCACCTTGGAGGAAATCGGACCGGAGCCCTTTGTCAAGGATGGCGGCTTCTGGTGGACCGTTCGGGTCCGCGGTCAAGCCCGGCCCATCAAGGAATCCCGCGTCGAATTGGAATTGACCCTCGTGGAGGACATGGAGGCCCGGGTTTCGGTCGAGGCTTTGCATGCTGAGGAGCGCATCCGCTGTGGTTTCATCAGCCCTGTCGACGGCTACCTCTTGCTGTTTTATCTCGAAAAGGGCACGGTCTATGCGCTGGCCGAGGATCCCAAGGATTGGTCCGTGCCGGTTGAAGGCCAAACTGCGTACTCTCTGTTCACGGCGGGCCACGAGTGGCGAGAAGCCGGATTGGAGGGCCGGGAGGTGCCCACGCTGAGGGGGTATGACCATTCTCTGAAAGCGACCAATGACGGCGATGTGGATGTGTCGGGCATGCTCATTGTCGCGTTCAGTACGGAACGGTTTTCCCCGCCCATTGCGGAGGGAGACAAGGACATCTCCACCTTGCGGGAAGACGACTTTGAGCGGTGGGTCAAACGCAAATCCGGTGCATCCGATGCCTTTCAATTGGAGCGCCAGCCGGTGAGGATCCGGGCAAAAAAGAAAATGGAATGATGACAGCCAAGAAGTGGATGCGTTGGGGCCTCTGTGCCCTGATTTCAGGTTGGGCGGCGGCGCCTTTCGCCCAGATTGAGTTGGAGTCGAGGAAGTCGATGGAGCTCAGTTTGAGGCCGGTGGTCGCTCCTCCCCAGCTGGAGATGGATGTGGCCAACTTCCGGTTTGAAGACGCCAACGAAAATGGCATTCTGGATGCCAACGAGACGGCGAGCCTCGTCTTCACGGTGTCCAATGCGGCCACGGCCATGGGCGATGCTACTGAATTGGGTTGTGAGGTGACCCTCGACGGCACATCCCAAGGGGTGTCCGTTCCGGAGGTGATCCGGATGGCGGACATTCCCATTGGGGCTTCCATGGAATTCACGGTTCCGTTCACCACGGACATGCGGACCAAAGACGGCAAGATGGAGGTGGCCATCAAGGTCAAGGAGCCCTACCTCGGAGGGCCGCCCGTGAAGAAGTTTGAGCTGACGACCCAGGCGTATCGACGTCCTGAGTTGCGGGTGATCGACCACCGAATCAAGGAGGGGGAGATCATCCGGGGCCAGGTGTTCACCTATCAATTCCTCTTGCGGAACAAGGGCGAGGGGTTTGCCTATGGGGTTCGGGCCGAATTGAACCTGCCCGATGAAATGGTCCAGCCTGTCTCGAAGTCCAACTTCAAATTCGACATGCTGGCCCCGGGCGAGGTGAAGGAATTGGCGGTGCAGGTGATCGTACCGCCCGCCTTTCCGCATGATGAGGTCCAGTTCAAGGTGTTGCTTCACGAGGATGAAGGCCGTCACGGGGAGACGTTCATCGGATCGATTGGCATGGAGGAAGCCCAGGATGATGTGGTTTGGGAAGTCCCCACCAATGGGGGCGGAAAGGGCGGCGGGTCCAACGTGACCTTCTTCGGGTCGGACGTGGACCGCGGCATTCCCGATCTCAAGAAAAATCGGGACAATCGGTTTGCTCTGGTCATCGGCAACGAGGACTACACCAGTTCGAATCCCGGCCTGACGCAATCCCAGAATGTGCCCTATGCGGAAGCCGACGCGGAAGTGATGAAGCGGTATCTCATGGGGGTCTGGGGGATTCCTGAGGAGAACATCATCCTGGCCATCAATGCCACCAAGGTGGAGATGGAGCGCGACCTCTCTCGTCTGGCCAACTACGCGGCCGCAATGCAGGGGTCGGCCGAACTCGTGTTCTACTACAGCGGGCACGGCCTGCCCTCGGAGGCAACGGAAGAGCCGTTCCTGATTCCCGTGGATGTCAATGGAGACAATCCGGAATTGGGGCTCTCCCTCGAGTCTGTGTTTGGCATGCTCGAGCGCGAGCCGACGGTGCGCACCACGGTGTTCCTTGATGCGTGTTTCTCCGGCGGCGCCCGGAGCGGAAGCCTCATCGCGGGCACGAAGGGCATTGCGCGGGTGCCGGACCCGGTGGAAACGGAAGGTCGCACCGTGGTCTTCTCCTCCAGTTCGGGAAACCAGTCTAGCGGTGTGTTCGAAGACCAGGAACACGGGTATTTCACCTATTACCTGCTCAAGACCATCCAAGAGGCCAAAGGGAAGGTCAGCTACGGTGACCTGTTTGATGCCGTCCAGCAACAGGTGATGTTGCAGGCCACCCGCGTTGGCAAGGAGCAACAGCCGTCCTTCCGGGCCAGCCCCAGGGTTCAGGATGAATGGCGCAAATGGAACTTGAACGACTGATGATGCACATGAATCTCCCCTTTGTCCGGCCGCTTTTGGCTGCTGTTGTGTTGGTGGTGGCCTCCTTCGTGGGACGTGCTCAGGATTTGAGTCGTTTGAAGGTGGAACCGTTCGCCGAGGAACTCGAAGTCAGTTACACGCTCAAGGCGGACCGTCCGTTGGAGGTGCAGTTGTACTACAGTGAGGACGACGGATACAGCTGGGTCGGACCGCTGAAGTCCGTGACCGGCGACGTTGGAAACAGCGTGTCCGAAGGCAAGAACAAAATCATCTGGAATTTTGCTGAGGAGGTGGGT
>WTIQ01000498.1 GCA_011525185.1 Paracoccaceae bacterium
TTCAGGATTACGATCAGATTGACGCCGCTCCTGAGGAAAAAGCGCGTGGGATAACAATCTCAACTGCTCACGTTGAATATGAAACAGAGGCGCGTCACTATGCGCATGTGGATTGCCCTGGTCACGCGGACTATGTGAAGAACATGATTACGGGTGCGGCGCAGATGGATGGCGCGATTTTGGTTGTGTCAGCAGCCGATGGTCCGATGCCACAAACCCGCGAGCACATCTTGCTCGGTCGTCAGGTGGGTATCCCTGCGATGGTTGTTTTCCTCAACAAAGTGGACCAAGTGGACGACGAAGAGCTTTTGGAGCTCGTTGAGATGGAAGTGCGCGAATTGCTGAGCGAATATGACTTCCCAGGCGACGATATTCCGATTGTTGCGGGCTCTGCTCTGGCTGCT
This sequence comes from Paracoccaceae bacterium, assembly GCA_011525185.1. Classification (GTDB taxonomy): domain Bacteria; phylum Pseudomonadota; class Alphaproteobacteria; order Rhodobacterales; family Rhodobacteraceae; genus LFER01. The sequence continues at coordinate 405 of WTIQ01000498.1, forward strand.
CTTGAAGGCCGTGACGATGCGATTGGCTCTGAAAAGATTGCCGAGCTGATGGCGGCGGTTGACGCTTATATCCCACAACCAGATCGTGCTGTAGATCAGCCCTTCCTGATGCCGATCGAAGACGTGTTTTCGATCTCAGGCCGTGGAACCGTTGTGACGGGCCGTGTGGAGCGTGGTGTGATCAATGTGGGTGACGAAATTGAAATCGTTGGCATCAAAGACACGCAGAAAACCACCTGCACAGGTGTTGAAATGTTCCGCAAACTGCTTGACCGCGGTGAAGCAGGCGACAACATCGGCGCGCTCTTGCGTGGTGTGGACCGTGAAGCGGTGGAACGTGGCCAAGTTCTCTGTAAGCCAGGCTCTGTGACACCTCACACGAAATTCGAAGCCGAAGCCTATATCCTGACCAAGGAAGAGGGCGGACGTCACACACCGTTTTTCGCCAACTACCGTCCTCAGTTTTACTTCCGTACAACGGATGTGACAGGCACAGTGAACCTGCCATCTGGGACAGAAATGGTGATGCCTGGGGACAACCTGAAGTTCGAAGTTGAACTGATCGCTCCGATTGCGATGGAAGAAAAACTCCGCTTCGCCATCCGCGAAGGCGGCCGCACCGTCGGTTCAGGCGTCGTCTCCAAAATCATCGAGTAAGATCGTGTATCGATAGGCTCATCCCTCTGGATGAGCCTCAATTTTTGGTAGATTGCATTCTGTGCAAAGCTGCCGTCTGGGTTCGATGAAAAGGCGGAATGCACTGTCTCTTCCTCTCAACTCTAACGCCTAAACTAAAAGGCCATTAGACATGCAAAGTCAGAACATCCGTATCCGGCTCAAGGCATTCGATTATCGCGTTCTGGATGCCAGCACGCTGGAAATCGTTAACACTGCCAAACGTACCGGTGCTTCGGTCAGAGGGCCTATTCCTCTGCCGAATAAGATTGAAAAATTCACTGTTCTGCGTGGTCCGCACGTGAACAAGAAATCTCGTGACCAGTTCGAAATTCGCACACATAAGCGGCTTTTGGACATTGTCGATCCAACGCCTCAAACTGTGGACGCTCTTATGAAGCTCGATCTCGCAGCGGGTGTTGACGTCCAGATTTCAGTATAAGGAGCAAAGAAATGCGCTCTGGTATTATAGCGAAGAAAGTCGGCATGACTCGACTTTTCATGGAAGATGGGAAACAGATCCCTGTGACTGTCTTGCAGATGGACAATCTTCAAGTTGTTGCACAACGCACCAGTGATGTGAATGGCTACACAGCGGTTCAGCTCGGCTGTGGTTCTGTGCGTGCAAAGAACGTCACGAAAGCAATGCGCGGCCATTTTGCGGCTGCCAAGGTTGAACCCAAGCGTAAGGTCGCGGAGTTTCGCGTCGCACCTGAAAATCTCATTGAGGTTGGCGCGGAAATCACAGCTGACCATTACATAGAGGGTCAGTTCGTGGACGTCTCTGGCACGTCAATTGGTAAAGGCTTTGCCGGCGCTATGAAACGCCATAACTTTGGTGGTTTGCGGGCGTCTCATGGTGTCTCGATCAGCCACCGCTCACACGGCTCTACGGGGCAGTGTCAAGGACCAGGAAAGGTCTTCAAGGGCAAGAAAATGGCTGGACACATGGGTGCTGCGCGCGTGACCACTCAGAACTTGCAGGTTGTGAAAACCGACGCGGATCGCGGCCTTATCATGATCAAAGGTGCAGTGCCTGGATCAAAAGGCGGTTGGGTCACGGTGAAAGATGCGGCTAAAAAGCCACGTCATGCTGACGCACCAACGCCAGCGGCTCTGCGCGCGACAGAAGCTCCTGCTGCTGCAGAAGAAGCGCCTGCAGAAGGGGGTGAAGCATGAAACTTGATGTGATCAAACTTGACGGTGCAAAAGCTGGTAGCGTTGAGCTGGGCGATGACGTGTTTGGCCTTGAGCCGCGCGCAGATATCCTTCACCGCGTAGTCCGTTGGCAGCGCAACAATGCGCAAGCTGGTACGCACAAGGTGAAGACCCGCAGCGAAACGAGCTATTCAACAAAAAAGATTTACCGCCAAAAGGGAACGGGTGGTGCGCGTCATGGTGACCGCAACGCGCCGATCTTCCGCAAAGGTGGCATCTACAAAGGGCCAACACCGCGCAGCCACGGCCACGACCTTCCCAAGAAGGTGCGTAAACTGGGCCTAAAGCATGCTTTGTCGGCTAAGTTGAAGTCAGGCGATCTTGTCATTATCGACGAAGTTGCCAGCGATGGTAAGACAGCGTCTCTGGCCAAGCAGGTCAAAAGCTTGGGATGGAAGCGCGCGTTGATCATCGACGGATCAGAGGTGAATGCGAGCTTTGCTCAAGCAGCGCGCAACGTAGAGGGATTGGACGTGCTCCCCTCAATGGGAGCCAACGTGTACGACATCCTGAAACGTGATACGCTTGTGTTGACAAAGGCTGGTGTCGAAGCATTGGAGGCCCGTTTAAAATGAGTGTGAAGGCAGACCTATATGACGTGATCCGCAAGCCGGTTATCACAGAAAAGGCAACGCTTGCGTCTGAAAATGGCGCTGTGGTCTTTGAAGTGGCACCTGACAGCAACAAACCTCAGATCAAAGAGGCGGTTGAAGCGCTCTTTGGTGTTAAGGTGAAGGCGGTCAACACGGTCATCACCAAAGGCAAGTCAAAACGGTTCCGCGGGATCCAAGGGACACGTAAAGACGTGAAAAAAGCCTATGTGACGCTAGAAGAGGGCAATTCAATCGATGTGA
>WTIQ01000222.1:0-7124 GCA_011525185.1 Paracoccaceae bacterium
GGATAAAAGCGATCGGCAACGTCATTGATACATCAGGTGATTATCCTGGTACAATTTTGGCCTCTGCGCTTTGGCACATGGAGGCAACCATCGATAAAGCAATCTCTAACGTATCTGGCGGTAGTTTTGAGGCTGCCGATTATGGGCAATATAGCTTTATGGCCTACGGTGGCGGCTCGATGGTTTTGGACGAAAGCCTTGTCCCCAGCGATATTGTGTCTCGTGTCAAAGCCAAAGAACAGGAAATCCTCGATGGTCTTTTCCGTGTCAATGTGAATGACGCGCGGCCTCAATCTGACAACTAATCTTTGGGGCCGACGCTGTGGCGTCGGCCCAACATTATAAGACATATGCAAACTCAAACCGTTCTTTCTCTCAATGGGCTGACAAAGTCATTTGGGACCGTAAGTGCCGTTAAAGACGTCTCGTTAGACTTAAAGCAGGGTGAAGTTTTGGCGCTTTTGGGCGAGAATGGCGCGGGTAAGACGACCCTGATGAATATGCTTTTTGGGCATTATTTGCCAGATCAAGGGTCTGTCGAAGTTTCAACCGTAGATGACCAGATGTCTCCGCTCCCGCTTGGAGATCCGCAAGCAGCGATCACAGCGGGGATCGGTATGGTGCATCAACATTTTACGCTCGCGGAGAATTTAACTGCTTTTGACAATATTACCTTGGGCGCAGAACCTATATTTTCTTTCAAACGTCATAAAGCCAAAGCAGAGAAAAAAATAAATGACCTGATGCAAAAAAGTGGCTTGGTTGCGCCGTTGGATGTGCCTATTTCCGCGCTCACGGTGGGTGAGAGACAGCGTATCGAAATTTTAAAAGCGCTTTACAGAGAAGCGCGTATCCTTGTGCTTGATGAGCCAACGGCCGTCTTGACACCTCAGGAGGCCGATACGCTTTTTGAAAACATCCGTTCGATGACCGCGGCTGGCTTATCGGTCATATTCATTTCCCATAAACTGCGTGAAGTTTTGGCCTTTTCAAATCGTATTATTGTGCTCCGACATGGTGAAAAGGTCGGAGAATTGGCGACAAAAGCGGCGGATGAGGGTAAGATTACAAAGCTCATGGTTGGCACTGAAGCGAGCGAAAACAAACGCAGCCCTGCCAAGCCAGGCGCACCCGTTTTGACCTTAGAATCCCTGTGTGTGGCCTGTCCGTCGAGACGCAATAGTCTTAAGAATGTGAACCTATGCGTTCACGCCAGTGAGATTGTCGGGATTGCAGGTATTTCTGGCAATGGCCAGTCCACTTTGGCAGAGTTGGTTTCAGGGATGACAAAGCCTGACAGCGGTAAAATCATCTTAGACGGAGCAGAGATTGAGGCCAATGAACCACGCACGATGATCGAAGCAGGCGTGGGTCGAATTCCAGAAGATCGTCACAAAGATGGTATCATCGGGCACATGTCAGTTGCTGAAAATTTAGTTTTGGAAAATTGCGAAGACCCCGCGTTTCAACAACGCAGTATTTTAGATTGGTCAGCCATAAGACGTCGCGCCGAGGCCCTTTGTGCGCAATATGATGTCAGGGGGCCAGGCATTGATGCACCAGCCAAGTTGCTTTCGGGCGGTAATATACAAAAATTGATTCTGGCACGGGTTTTTGAAAGCAATCCAAGGCTGATTTTGGCCAATCAGCCGACACGCGGATTAGATATGGGGGCGGCAAGCTCGGTCGCAGAGCGGCTTTTGTCGGCACGGGAGAACGGAGCAGGTGTTCTTTTGATTTCAGAAGATTTGGATGAGCTCCTTTCTTTATCCGACCGTATCCTTGTCATGCGAGATGGCGCACTCACAGAAACTGCTTCTTTCGAGCGCAATGCCATAGGCTTGTTAATGGCTGGAGATGCTGCATGATCCGGATTGAACCGCGCACAGACGGCGCAAGGCACCTCACCTACGGGATACCAATTTTATCAGCCATGATTGCATTGGCACTTGCAGCCATTCCACTGGTGCTTTCGGGCGCACCTCTAGGGCAAGCATATTATGAGCTTTTTAAGGGCGTGTTTGGATCAAGGTTTGCGTTTTCTGAAATGCTGACCCGGGCCACGCCTCTTATCTTTACGGGGCTGGCTGCGGCTATCGCCTTTCGCGCACGGCTATGGAATATTGGAGCTGAGGGACAACTGTATCTCGGCGCTCTCGCGGCGGTGTCGGTGGGCACGGGTGTCTTTGATCTTCCTGCTTATATGCTTATCCCTTTGATCCTCTTTTCGGGGTGTTTTGCGGGTGCCTTGGGGATGGCTGTGCCTGCCTATTTTAAAACTCGGTTTGGGGCTGACGAAGTGGTCACAACGCTATTGTTAAACTTCATTATCCTTATCTTTGTTCAATTTATGTTGGAGGGGCCTTTAAAAGATCCAATGGGCCTTGGCTGGCCACAAAGCTCTCCAATTCTCGATCAGGGTATGCTTCCTAAATTGATGGAGAGAATGCGCATTCACTGGGGCTTTGTAATCGCCATCGTCATTGCCCTTGTCGCTCAATTTATGCTGTCGAGATCGACATGGGGCTTTCGGTTAAGAGCTGTAGGTGAAAATGCGTCAGCTGCACGGCATGCGGGCATAAAAGTGCGATATACCTTGATGAGTGCAGCTTTGATTTCAGGAGCGCTGGCAGGGCTGGCGGGCGTGAGCGAAGTCGCTGGATTAAAAGGCTACTTAACCTCTGACCTCTCCCCAGGGTTTGGATATACGGGGATCGTTGTTGCAATGTTGGCAGGTTTATCCCCCGCAGGTGTGGTTGTGGCGGCCCTATTTATTGCGTCGGTCTTTGTTGGCGCAGACAGCATGAGCCGAGCGGTCGGTGTGTCTTCTTACCTAGCAGATCTAGTCGTTTCGACCGCTTTATTATGCGTCCTTTTGGGTGGCTTTCTGGCCCGTTTCAAGGTCGTGAGGGTGAAAAGCGCTCGGAGCTTGCAGCCATGATGGAGATCCTTGAAATTTTATTGAGTGAGAGCTTCTGGACCGCCTCTCTCAGGATAGCGACTCCCCTTATTTTTGGTGTGCTCGGGGCACTTATTTGCGAAAAATCTGGTGTTCTTAATCTTGGGATTGAGGGAATTTTCGTCGCTGGGGCTATGTCAGGCTGGCTTGCCGTATGGCTTGGCGCTGGCCTTTGGGGAGGAATTGTTGTTGCAGCACTTGCAGGTGCCTTTTTTGGATTAATTCATGCGATTTTGACGGTTCCGCTTGGGCTGTCGCAACATGTCTCAGGCTTGGGGGTGACCCTATTTGCGACGTCTTTGAGTTATTTCTCATATCGCACAGCTTTGCCCGATGTTTCTTCACCGCCAAGGATCGAACCCTTTCGTCCTTTGGATGTGCCCCTGTTGTCGGACATTCCGTTCTTGGGCACTGTGCTTTTTGAACAAACAGCGCTGACTTGGCTCGCGATCGTCATGGTCTTTTTTGTCTGGTATGTGCTTGAAAGGACGCCGTTGGGTGTGGCTATTAAAGCCGTTGGAGACAATCCAGCGAGCGTGGACGCTCAGGGACTAAGTGTTTACGCCTTACGTATTGGAGCTGTCGTGACGGGCTCGGCGCTGATGGCGCTGGGCGGGGCTTTTTTGACCATGTCGGCCTTTGATGCTTTCTTCTTTGGGATGGTCAATGGCAGAGGATGGATTTGCATTGCTTTGGTTATTTTTGCCAGTTGGAGACCTGGCAAAGCTCTCTTCGGGGCGATCTTGTTTGGTGCATTTGACGCCTTGCAAGTCAGGTTACAAACAGAAGTCGGCGCTATGATCCCGAGCCAAGCGTTCTTGGCCGCTCCTTATGTATTGTCTATTTTAGCTCTTGTCATTGCTGCCCGCAGGGCTGAGTATCCACGCGCGTTATTAATTCCGTGGTTCAAAGGACAAAGATAGGTAAGTGGATGTTTGATCTCATTATTAAGAATGCAACGTTACCAGATGGACGAAATAACATAGATATTGCCTGTGCACATCAACGCATTGAGGCCATTGAACGCAACATCAGTGCAGAGGCGAAGGTGACTTTGGATGCTCAGGGCTGGTTGGTTGCGCCGCCCTTTGTTGATCCACATTTCCATATGGATGCCACATTGTCCCTTGGGCGTCCTCGTATGAACCGCTCGGGCACATTGCTAGAGGGGATTGCGCTTTGGGGTGAGCTTAAGCCGATCCAAACCATTGATGACATAAAAGAAAGGGCATTAAGATACTGCGATCTCGCCGTGTCTATGGGCATTGGTGCAATACGGTCTCATGTGGACACCTGTGATCCAGAACTGAAAGGTGTGCAAGCGCTATTGCAGGTCAGAGATGAGATCAAAGACTATTTGGACTTGCAACTTGTGGCTTTTCCTCAAGATGGTGTGTTGCGTGATCCAAACGCTCTTGAGACAACGCTCAGAGCGTTGGATATGGGTGTCGATGTTGTTGGAGGTATCCCGCATTTTGAGCGCACGATGGCCGCAGGGGCGGAGTCGGTTCGCATTTTGTGCGAAGCGGCAGCGGAGCGCGGATTGATGGTCGATATGCATTGTGATGAAAGTGATGACCCCTTGAGCCGGCATATCGAAACTCTGGCGTATGAAACGCAGCGTCTTGGCCTTCAAGGACGAGTGACAGGCTCTCATTTAACATCGATGCATTCGATGGATAATTACTTTGTCTCTAAATTGATTGATCTGATCGTTGAAGCAGAGGTGCATGCTGTACCGAACCCTTTGATCAATATCATGCTGCAAGGACGCCACGACACCTACCCCAAACGACGCGGTCAAACGCGGGTGCGTGAGCTTCGTGATGCAGGTGTGACGGTTGGATTTGGCTCTGATTGCGTCATGGACCCTTGGTATTCTTTGGGACGTGCGGATATGTTGGAAGTTGCGTTTATGGGGCTGCATGTGGGTCAATTATCAAGCAGAGAGGATATGGCTTGGTGCTTTGAGGCTGTGACCACCAATTCAGCCAAATTAATGGGCCTTGAAGGGTATGGCGTGGAAAAAGGCTGCAAAGCGAGCTTCAATCTGTTGCAGGCCAATGATCCCATAGAGGCGATTAGATTAAAAGCCCATCGCATTGCCGTCGTCAGACACGCTCAAGTCATTGCGCAAAACCCACCGTTGAATACAGAAATAAATATTGCGGGCCGTCCTAATTTCATTGATCCCTCAAGCTATGCACCTAAGCCATCGTAAATAGACAAGGGTTTGTGCAGAACTCGTACGGTTGGTGTCTCGGGAGGTTAATGGTTCTCGACGAGCCCAGCGAGGTCCAAAAGGCTCTCTGCGATTGCTGGGATATTCTGCCCATTTTTCACTTCTGCAAAGAAAAAAGGTTTGCCGTTTCTGACCCGCGATGCATCGCTCTCCATGACGGATAAATTTGACCCAACATAGGGGGCAAGATCGGTTTTATTGATCACCAGTAAATCTGATTTTGTCATCGCAGGCCCACCTTTGCGCGGAATTTCTTCGCTCATGGCAACGTCGATGACAAACACCGTTATATCAGCCAATTCTGGGGAAAAGGTGGCCGATAAATTGTCTCCGCCTGACTCAATTAAGATGATGTCTAACTCAGGATGCCGGTCTTGCAATTTTGCTACAGCCGCCAAGTTAATCGATGCGTCTTCGCGAATTGCTGTATGTGGACATCCTCCCGTTTCGACACCAATCACGCGATCTGCGGGCAGAATTTGCATCCGCATCAGAGCTTCTGCATCTTCTTGGGTGTAGATATCATTGGTGATTACAGCGAGAGAAAAGCTATTTTTCAGCTGCTTGACCAAAGCGGCTGTTAGGCTGGTTTTACCAGCGCCAACAGGACCGCCAATGCCAATGCGAACGGCCGTTTTTTTATGCTCAATCATGTTTTGAATATCCTCGTGTGCATCGTTTCATGACGCATAGACGCCACGTCTGAGAAAAAAGTTTGCGATGACAGGTCGTCTTTGGTGGAAGTCAGTACTGTCTCGGTTTGATCGCTGATCAATGGGGCCAGTGCCAGAAGTACCTTTTGACCCGCTGTTTGTCCAAGGGGCACCAAACGGACTGCAACTGAAATCAAATTCGAACAAAAGGCATGGAGGTAACTTGAGACGCACAGTGAGACATCAAAGCCGCATAACCGCCCTGCTTGTCCAATTGCAACAGGCAGCACAACATCGTGCAATTCGTGACACCAAACATCGCGCAATACAGCGCAAAAGGCTGTTCCTTGGAGCTGTGTTTCCTCGCGTCGTTCTCGCGAGGGGCATAGGGAGAGCGCCACATGATTAAGCTCATGCGCGTTGCTGGTGCTATGGGCTAAGGCAACCAAAATCGCATCATTTCTTCCAGATCCAAAAACCAGAATATCTGACATCCAATTGAAAAGATCGTCACTATTTTTTATGCGGCCTGTTTCGATGGCCCATTCTAATCCATGTGAATAGGCAAAGGCTCCTATGGGAAAAGACGGAGACATCCACTGTTGGAGTGTGATGATTTGCTCCTCAATGGCTGTGGGCATGTGTTGTCGCGCCATGTTCATGAGGTTGTGTGCGTCCAAAGCCGTAAGCGCCTCCCATGGGATTGAAAGGCTCTGAAACGAGTGTGACCTTACCGCCAAGGTGAGTAATCATGTGTTCAATGATGCTATCATGTTGGATCAAAAGATGGTCACCGCAAATCTGACAGGGTGTGTGTCTATTCCCTATGTGCCACGCCAGCTCCAAGAGATTATCCCCTGTGACCTTCGCCAGCGTTTCTTCTTTTGCTTTGATCAACACCAATGTGCCATCAGTCCATTGTATTACATTGCCACATTTGAGGTTAGCGGTTTGTTCAAGATCCAAGACAAAGGCCTCGCCTTGGTCGGTCACAAGCTTTTTCCGTCTCAGTAATCGCTCATCATAGGTGAGAGAAATCGTGGCCGCTGGGTTTTGTTCATCGGGTTCCGTTAGAATAATATGCGCTTTTTTCATACCATTTACCTCAAAACAAAAAGTACCGTTGCGCCATTGGGACAACATCGACGGGTTGACAGGTCAGTAACACACCATCGGCATGTACTTCGTATGTTTCAGGGTTTACCTCAATCTTGGGAAGGGCTGTGTTAAGCTTTAAATCTTTTTTCCCAATTGAGCGAGTGTTTGAAAC
>WTIQ01000222.1:7134-12182 GCA_011525185.1 Paracoccaceae bacterium
TCGCGGATGCCAGCACTTTGAGCGGCAGCCGAGACAAAGGTGACGCTCGAGTGTTCCACGGCGCGGCCATATGCGCCAAACATACTACGGCTATACACGGGCTGTGGGGTTGGGATAGAGGCATTGGGGTCACCCATTTGCGATGCCACTATCATACCGCCCATCAGAACAGTGTCAGGCTTAACGCCAAAAAATGCAGGTGACCAGAGAACTAAATCCGCCCTCTTTCCAGTTTCAATTGAGCCAATTTCGTGGGAAATGCCATGCGCGATTGCCGGATTAATGGTATATTTCGCTACATAACGTCTGGCACGTATATTGTCGTTGTCGCCAGTTTCTTCATCCAGTTGGCCACGTTGACGTTTCATTTTGTCGGCAGTTTGCCACGTTCTCAAGATGACTTCACCAACGCGGCCCATGGCCTGACTGTCTGATGCGATGATGGAAAATGCGCCCATATCGTGCAGGATGTCTTCAGCTGCGATCGTTTCTCTGCGAATGCGGCTTTCTGCAAATGCGATATCTTCTGGAATGGATTTGTCTAAGTGATGACAGACCATAAGCATATCCAAATGCTCTTCGACTGTGTTTTTTGTAAATGGGCGCGTCGGGTTGGTAGACGAGGGTAGAACGAAGTCCTCACCACATATTTTAATAATATCTGGAGCGTGTCCACCGCCAGCCCCCTCTGTGTGAAAGGCGTGAATAGTGCGCCCTTTCAAAGCGGCCACTGTATGCTCGACAAAGCCGCTTTCATTCAGGGTATCGGTGTGGATCATCACTTGAACATCTAACTCATCCGCAACAGATAAGCAGCAATCGATGGAGGCAGGGGTGGTACCCCAATCTTCATGCAATTTCAGCGCACATGCGCCGCCAAGAACCTGTTCACGCAGAGCCTCTGGTAATGACGCATTGCCTTTTCCAGAAAAGGCGAGGTTCATCGGCAGACTATCTGCGGCTTGTATCATCCGCCCAATATGCCACGGGCCAGGGGTACAGGTTGTCGCCAGTGTGCCATGCGCAGGACCCGTACCGCCCCCTAACATGGTGGTTATTCCCGAGTGCAGAGCTTCGTCAATTTGCTGTGGACATATGAAGTGGATGTGACTGTCAAAACCACCTGCCGTCAATATGCGCCCTTCGCCTGCGATAATTTCCGTACCTGGCCCGATTACGATATTAATATTGGGTTGCGTGTCAGGATTACCCGCTTTTCCGATCGCCTCAATGTAACCATCTCGTATCGAGACATCGGCTTTGTAAATACCAGTATAATCCAAAATAAGAGCATTGGTAATAACGGTGTCAGGTGCACCTGCAGCGCGCGCGTTTTGCGATTGGCCCATGCCGTCACGTATGACCTTGCCTCCGCCGAACTTGACCTCTTCACCGTACGTGGTCAAATCCCGCTCGACTTCAATAATAATTTCTGTATCCGCAAGACGCAATTTGTCACCTGTGGTTGGACCGTACATGCCCGCATAGTCAAACCGCGAAATAGACGTTGCCATCTACAAATCTCCCATGATCTTTTGGTTAAAGCCGTAAACTTTGCGCGCTCCTGATAGGGGAATGAGGTTCACGTCACGAGATTGTCCAGGTTCAAAACGGATCGCAGTACCCGCTGGAATATCGAGCCGCATGCCCCGTGCTAAGGCACGGTCAAAATCCAGAGCTGGATTGCATTCGAAAAAGTGATAATGGCTGCCCACTTGCACGGGTCGATCGCCTGTATTTGCAACCATAAGCGTGATCGCAGAACGATCCTGATTTAACACAAGATCGCCTGGCGCAGGAAAGAGCTCGCCTGGGATCATCTTGACCTCTTTTTGCGGAGAATGACGCTTGTCATATAGAGCGCCACCATGATCAATGTTGCTCCAAGGGCCATTATTACTGGCTCATGCGTTCCATTGTGCGCGTGTGGAAGGACTGACTCATGGGCAAAGGCTGGTGAGCTAAATACCATAATGCTGAACGAGAGGCGTTTCATCTTTGATCTCCTTTATCGGGTTGGCCTTTATCGGATTGGGTTGTGTACTGTGACCAGTTTAGTGCCGTCAGGGAACGTGGCTTCGACCTGTACCTCTGGGATCATTTCAGCTACGCCCTGCATGCAATCGTCGCGTGAGATGACCGTTGCGCCAGCTTGCATCATTTCAGCAACGCTTCGGCCGTCGCGTGCCCCTTCAACAACGGCATCGCAAATCAATGCAATGGCTTCTGGATGGTTCAACTTTACCCCGCGTGCGAGGCGTTTTCGCGCAACTTCGGCCGCCATGGCGATTAAGAGTTTATCTTTTTCACGTGGTGAGAGTTGCATTACAGTCTCCAAGATTTGGGCAAATTGCCGTCAGTAAGTTCAATGATGATCGGAGCAAGCATACGGCGCAGGTCAGACCCAGTATCAGCAATTAAACGCGTCACCATGACGTCATCTCGGATCAGGCTTGCTCCAGATGTTGCGTTTAAGAGTGCTTTTATCTTTGCTACATCCGCATGTGCCGTGTCCGACACGTATAGGATTAGGGCTGTCGCACGGGCGCCATCCATGACGGCAGGCTTGTCAAGCTGTGACGAAATTTGACCGTCAAAAAGGGTTAGGTCTTGAAATACCAGCTCGCCATCAATCCGAAGGATCAGGTGATCTCTCAAATACCCTATTAGGTCCCATTCACCCATAGCCAAACGACCAAATAAAATGGGCTCAACAATCAGAGCGGTGGCAGATGAGGAAACGTCGAATGTAGAGCGCCGATCCAATCGCCCACCATCATAAAAAAGTGTTTCTTGCGGCAACCAATGGAACACGGATTGATCCTGCACTGCTACCTTATTTTGAACATAAGCAGGAGTCTCATCGAGTGCGCGATACACGCGCTCGCATCCCTGTGTTGTGAATGTAAAGTTTGTTTGATCAGACGTTCTAAGGTCACATGCCAGTTGATCGCCCCCCGTCAATCCACCCGCGGTATTGATGTAAATGCCTTGAGCGCCCTTCCTTTGACGGGCGAATAACATCTTTGCCGCGCCTTGCTGATAAAACTCGCGCAATCTGTTTTGCTCACCCATATGCATGTTCAGTGCGCCAACGGTACGAGGCGTTTGAACAAGAGATGTGAGCACGTCTTTCATGAGATTCCTTTCTTTGACTGGACAAGCGCATTTCTGCACTGGATAACTAAAGAGCGGTCTCGAAATTCAGCATGGCCACAGATAGGTTTTGATAATTTATTAATCACAATTCTCGCATTTGCGTAAATAATGATCAAATTTTGATCGGAGTTTTGGTCTGCGTCTTCCTGTTACAGGTGCAGGTAAATGGAAGTATCCTTGGATGTATCGCACGTGATGAATTGTGGTCTAGCGCGGCAATCTATACAAATTTTATGCAATCACATAACCTGACCGCCAAGACGACAAACAGGGTGTTTAACGATGAATTTAAGGCAGCTAGAGGCATTTCGCGCAACAATGCGTGCAGGCTCGATTACAGAAGCTGCAAACATGATGCATATCTCTCAGCCCAGCGTCAGCCGTCTGATTGCTGATCTTGAACGGTCGGCAGGATTTCCTCTCTTTGCGCGTGTGGGACGCGGTCTGACGCCGACGGTAGAGGGTCAACAGTTTTATAACGTCGTGGAGGGCATGTTTGTCGGAATTGATCGCTTGCAAGAGCAGGCGGTAGCTATTCGTACCAAACAACATGGCTCTATCTCAATTTCTACAATTCAGTCATTGGCTTCTACAGAGTTACCAATTGCCGTTGGGCGCGTCTATCGAGACAATCCAGATATAAGGTTCACGATAAACTCGCGGAATACTCCTGCCATAATCGATGCGGTTCAGATGCGCCAAGTTGACCTAGGCATTGTTGGACGTGACGCCAATCATGAAGGCGTGGATACGCTGTTTCAGACCTCTGCTCCCTATGTGTGTCTCATCCCAGAAAATCATCGATTAGCGGATGAGACTGGATCAATTGACTTGGAACAGCTGGTCATGACAGAAACTTTTATCACATTCGGCGGCGCCTATCCTGATAAGATGATGTCAATAGATCCCGAGTTATCACGCAGGCTGCAAGAGCGCTCACGGCTTACAGCTGCTAATATGCCTCTCACTGGGGCGCTGGTGCGTGAAACGGGTGCTCTTGCGATTGCGGATCCATTTTCTGCGGAACAGGCCGTGCGCATGGGAGGGGTCGTTTTTCGTCCGCTTGTCCAGACTTTGACGTATTTTGTTACCATTATAACCGCTGGTCGAGAGAACCTCTCTCGGCAGGCCATTTCCTTTGTCGATGTTCTTGCGTCGCAGCTCAGCGAGCGTGTCGACTTTGTAAATGCGCTGCGTAAAAGCTCTTAGAGTGTAGGGTCTCGCGTCCTCTTCATCATGACATGCTCTAGTTCAAAACCTCGGGCAACCAAGTGGCAGCACTTGGGAAAAAGATCATGAGCAACCCAAACACAATTCCAACACCGACAAAAAGAGGCACTTCTCTAAAGGCTCTCTCTGGGCTTTCTTTGGCGACACCAGCAGCGGTGTAAATGCCCACACAGACGGGAGGTGTGATCATTCCAATCCCAGCAAAGGCCACAAATACAACATAGAGATGCAGGATGTTCTGGTTCAAAGACAGGGCCAAAGCCGCAAAAATTGGGACCGTGAGGTAAAACACGGGAACAATTTCCACAAAGGTCCCTAGAATGAGGCAAATCACGGCAACAGAGAACCAGAATGTGAGAGGTGTACCGCCCATTTCAGTGAAGTAGGTGATAATTCTCTGGGGCGCTTGGCTATAGGTCAAGACAACGCTTAGGAAGGTAGCCATTGCAATAATTGCAAAAATGACAGCAGTGATGCGGGCTGTTTCGTGCAAGGCTTTGACAATACCGACGAGTGTTAATTCGCGATAGATGAACATGCCAATGAGAATGGCCCAAATCCCAGCCACTGCGGCCGACTCAGAGGGCGTGAGCAACCCTGCGTAAATACCACCCAAAATGATGATGGAATTGTACCAGGTGGGCACTAATTAGTACCTG
>WTIQ01000508.1 GCA_011525185.1 Paracoccaceae bacterium
TTGTAAGACATGCGGTGTCGTGCCTGAGAAAAAAGAAAACCTTCCTGTTGCTCTTCCTAATGACGTGAGTTTTGACAAACCTGGTAATCCGCTTGATCGTCATCCAACGTGGCGGGAGTGCTCCTGTCCAAAATGTGGTCAAGCTGCGCGGCGCGAAACTGATACGATGGACACTTTTGTGGACAGCTCTTGGTATTTTGCGCGGTTTACGGCTCCACGGTCCGAGACACCGACGCAAAAAGAGGACATCGATTATTGGATGAATGTTGACCAATATATCGGTGGTGTTGAGCACGCGATCCTTCATCTGCTCTATTCGCGGTTTTTCTGTCGTGGCATGCAGCGTACGGGTCATGCGGCTACTACCGACATTAGCGAACCCTTTAACGCGCTCTTTACCCAAGGCATGGTGACGCACGCCATTTACAAAACCAAAAATCCTGAGGATGGGCGTGATCTATTCCATTTTCCAGAAGATGTTGAGGTGAAAGGGGATAAGGCGGTCTTAAAGGCAACAGGTGAGGCCGTTGATATCGTGCCCTCAGCCAAGATGTCCAAGTCTAAAAAGAACGTGGTTGATCCTGAGTATATCATTTCCCAATACGGCGCAGATACCGCGCGCTGGTTTGTTCTCTCTGATAGTCCACCCGAACGTGATGTCGAATGGACGGCAAGTGGCGTTGAGGCGGCACATAAGCATATCACGCGGGTTTGGATGCTCTGTGATCGGATCGCACAAATGGACAAAGGCGCAGCAGGGCAGGGCGATGTGGAACTCTTGCGCGAGATGCACAAAACCATTCGCGATGTAACGCTTGGGATCGAGAGCTTTGGCTTTAATGCCTCTATTGCAAAACTCTATGCTTTTACAAATACACTCGCAAAATCAAAGGCCAGTCACGCTGCACAAAGAAGCGCGATTATGACTTTGGCGCAACTCATGGCTCCAATGACGCCGCATCTCTCCGAAGACATTTGGCATCATCAGGGCGGGGAAGGGTTGGTGATCCAAGCCACTTGGCCCGTCGCTGACGAGAGCATGCTGGTGGAAACCACAATCACCCTTCCCATTCAAATCAATGGGAAACGACGCAGCGAAGTGACAGTTGCAAAAGATCTTTCGAAAGATGAGATCGAAGCCATTGCCCTTACGGACGAGGCTGTGCAGCGCGCGCTCGACGGGGCACAGCCAAAGAAAGTGATTGTCGTACCTGGTAGGATTGTGAATGTCGTTATCTAAAGCGTTGATCGCTTTTGTTATTTGTGTTGCGCTTACAGGATGTCAGCTCTCCCCTGCCTTAGAGCCAAAGGGAGCAGGGCAGCAGTTTGTTGGGACGGTAAATCTCAAAACACCCAACACTCGCTATGAATATGTGCTGTTCCAGCATCTCAACGACCGATTAGAAGACAATCCAAATGGAGAATGGGTTTTGTCCTACTCTCTCTCACAGTCGTCACGCCGGAGTGGGATTGATCGATCAGGGCTTGCCCATCGGGTCATTGTGAGCGGCTCAGCAAAGTATACGCTTACAAGGGTAGGCGAGGCAAAGCCCGTCAAAACGGGCTCTGTTGAGAGCTTTGTGGGATATTCTTCGCTGGCCTCGTCAGTTGCGGAAGATGCCTCGCGGCGAGACGCTGAAAAACGACTAGCGACAATCCTAGCAGACAAAATTGTGCAAGAGCTGATGTTATTTTCAAAGGACAATGGGTCGTGAAACTCTCGGGCGCTCAAATCACAGGTTATGTCGGCAATCCTGAACCGCAGCGCCTTGGTGTGCTTATTTACGGACCTGATGCAATGCGGGTGGCATTGAAGCGTCAAGACTTGATCAAAGCGCTCGCAGGGCCAGAGGCAGAGCAAGAAATGCGCTTGGCGCGGCTCGCAGGCTCAGATCTGCGCAAAGATCCCGCATCGCTTTTAGATGCGATCAAAGCCCAGAGCTTTTTTCCCGGACCCCGTGTGGTCTTTGTCGAGGACGTTACAGATGGCCTATCAAAACTGATCATCGCGGCCTTAGAAGAATGGCAGGACGGCGATGGTCAAGTCATTCTCACGGCGGGTCAATTGCGGGCCTCAAGCGCTCTGCGTAAATTCTTTGAGCAGCACAAAAATGCCTATGCAATGGCGGTATATGCAGATCCACCAGGGCAGCAAGAGATCCAACAGATGCTCGAGAAAGCTGGATTGAACGATGTTCCAAGAGAGTGTTTCCAAGCGCTTGTCGCTTTGGCGCAGTCTTTGGAACCAGGCGGTTTTATGCAAACGATTGAAAAGCTGTCGCTCTATCGTTTGAACGCGTTAAGCCCCATGACGGTAGAGGAGGTCGAGCTTTGCGCGCCAGTGTCACGCGAAGCTGAGATCGATGAAGCTCTCAATTGTGTGAGTGAAGGGCGGGTGGATGAGCTTGCCCCCATCATGCAACGCCTGATGACGCAAGGGACGCAGCCCGTGACCCTCTGCATCAGTTTGATGCGGCATTTTAAGATGCTCTTCACAATCGCCTCTCATCCAGCTGGTGCCTCTCAGGGTATTGCACAGTTAAGACCACCGCTCTTTGGTCCAAGACGCAACCGTGTGCAAAGGCAGGCGACAATCTGGTCCTTGCGCAAGGCAAAATTCGCGGTTGAGCTTTTGGTCGATCTGGATTTGAAACTACGCTCTGCGGGTCAAACTGCGCCAAACTTTGCGCTGGTCGAACGTTCCATGATCCGGCTCGCCATGATGGCGCGACGCTCCTGAGGCAGCTCTTTTAAACGGATCAAAACGATATATCTAATTTCGGAAACCCTAAAGTTTCCTGTTCATGAAAAAGAGAGGATGTACCGATGTCACTCGATGCGATTGTAAAAAGGCTTGAGGCTGCGGAACGGTCCGCCAATAGGGACATTGGATCGACCGAGCTGATCGCTGTTTCAAAGGTGCAGCCCAATGAAAGGGTAGAGGCCGTATTGCAAGAGGGGCATCGCATCTTTGGGGAAAATCGCGTGCAAGAGGCCTATGATAAATGGCCCCAGTTCAAAGAGAGCTATGAGGGGGTAAAGCTCCACTTAATCGGCCCCTTGCAAACCAATAAAGCACGCCAAGCGATGCAACTCTTTGATGTGATCCACTCGCTTGATCGGCTCAAGCTCGCCAAGACGCTCGCGCGATTGGCCCAAGACATGGGCACATGCCCCGATCTCTTTTTGCAGGTGAATACGGGACGCGAACCGCAGAAGTCGGGGATCATGCCAGAAGAAACGGAGGGCTTCTTGAGCGAATGCGCCTCTATGGATTTATCGATCAAAGGATTGATGTGCATCCCGCCAGCTCACGAAGCAGCAGAGACACATTTCAAACTGATGGCAGAGCTCACCCGCGAATTTGCCCTGCCACAACTCTCGATGGGCATGTCAGAAGATTTTGAAACGGCGGTGCAACATGGCGCAACGCATGTGAGGGTTGGCTCCGCTATTTTTGGCGCGCGTGTCTATGCGGCAAAACAATAATTTTTGTGCCGAAAGTTATCCGCTTCAAGATGTCCAGCAGGTCTTGGCGATCAAAGGCAATGCAGCCCTCTGTAGGATGCCCTGGCTTGCGCCATTGATGTAAAAAAATTGCGGAGCCGCGCCCTTTGACTGGATAGGGCCAATTCCAATTTGTCAAAAGAATGATGTCATAAAGAGGGTCGGGGCGGATAAGCCTTTCATGTCGGTAATCTGAGGGCCATTTCCCCAGCATATTGTAATCGGGATCTTTGATGTCATCTGACCAGATATCGCGGGGAGAGAGAGCTATCGCCCAATCAACAGGCTTTTTGATCCGATCCGCGCGGTACAAACATCCCACAATCTCATGCATGCCTTCGGGTGTGGCTTGGTCCCCTTCACGTTTTCTGGTCGTTGTTCCGTTTCGCCCAATGCTGCAAGGGTAGGTTATATGCCCCATCTTTGCGCCCATTGGCGTGACGACAAGATGTTGCAGAACGCGGGTCATAAGAGGTGTTGCGATTTCTTCGCTTTCGTTGCGAGGTAATGCACATTTTGTGCATTGGGTTTTATAATCAAAGGCACCCTCTCGCTCACTGTAATGCCTTGGCGTTCCATCATCTCGATCTTGGCGGGATTATTGGTCATCAGGCGAATGCATCGCACCCCCATTTCCTTGAGAATGGAAGCCCCTAATCTAAAGTCGCGCTCATCATCTTCAAAACCCAATCGATGATTTGCTTCAACTGTGTCAAAGCCCTCATCCTGTAACGAATAGGCGCGCATTTTATTGGTTAGGCCAATCCCGCGTCCCTCTTGGTTGAGATAGAGAAGCATACCAGAACCCGCCTCTCCCATATGGCGCAGCGCACCGCGCAATTGTGGCCCGCAATCGCATTTCAAGCTGCCCAAGACATCCCCCGTAAAACAGGCTGAGTGCAAACGCACCAAAATCGGTTGGCTGAGATCAAGTTTACCAACTTCAAAGCCGAAATGCTCAATAGACCCGTCATCGGGGCGAAAAATGTGGAGTTTGCTATTGAGGGCCTCTTGGATCGGTACGCGGGCCTTGATTACATCGTTCAGTCCAACTTCCTGAGACAGGGTCTTTAGCGTTAAAGAGGCATTAATCTCGGTTAAATACTGACCAATTAGCGGCGCGGGATCCTCAATATAGGTGACGATGGCGGCTGGTAACAGCTGGGCTGACTTTAAAAGGGCCAGTATCGTGCGTTCAATAGAGACCTCACCACCTCTTTTGCAGCGAAACGGACCTTTCATAGGATAGCTTAGATCGGTTGAAGGATCGGCAACCGATTGAACCCACCGTTTGTCAAAAGACATAGGCAGATCAATGCGCACGAGATCTTGATCATAGGCGGCCAGTTTTAGGGTACGTGCACGCCGGTCAGTGAGGACAAGCAAATGTTCGTCTGCGAGGCTGCGTATTGCCTCTAGTCGTTCGCTCGTGAGTGTTTCTACAGGCAGGCACAGCGCCATGCGGTCTGCTTTTACGATGACAGGTAGGCCCATACGCAAATCTGATCGCGCACGCGCGATATTTTCCATAGGTGTTAGACCGAGTGACACGTCTCTCTGGGCTCCTTTCACGTTTACGTTGTTTTGCGCCAAAGCAAAGCGCGGGTCAATGGCGCTTCGAAGCAAGAGCAATTTCAATGTCGGTTTTACTTGGGCCGTGCGGATTGCATTTATATGAGAGTTCCTGACAAATATTTCAAAAAGTTATGAAAAAACTCGAGTTTGTGAGAAAGGCACTCATCGCTTGCAACATATTACGCCTAAATTTTAAACTGGTTTCATCGAGAATTTAGTGTGCTGAGGTCTCTATGAAAAAAATATTGCTTGTGGATGATGAAGAAGATCTGCGCGACGCGCTCGCCGAGCAGCTGCTTATCACTGAGGAATTTGATGTTGTCCAAGCTGGCACGGGAAGTGAGGCTCTTACCGCGGTAAAATCTGCTGATTTGGACTTGATCATTTTAGATGTCGGACTGCCCGACACGGATGGACGAGAACTGTGCAAGCTGATGCGCAAGCAAGGCATTAAATGCCCGATCATAATGTTGACGGGCCATGATAGCGATGCGGATACGATTCTGGGGCTTGATGCAGGGGCAAATGACTATGTGACCAAACCGTTTAAGTTTTCGGTGCTCCTTGCGCGCATCCGTTCACATCTCCGCCAGTTTGAACATTCCGAAGATGCAACCTTCCCCTTAGGGCCTTACACTTTCAAGCCATCACAAAAGATTTTGATGAGTGAAGATGAGAGGAAAATTCGGCTCACGGAGAAGGAAACGAATATCCTTAAATACCTGCTTAGGTCTGGAGAGGCCTCTGTCTCGCGCGATGAGCTTTTGCATGAAGTCTGGGGATATAATGCGGGTATTTCAACGCACACTCTGGAAACGCATATTTATCGTCTGCGTCAAAAGATCGAGCCCAATCCCAGCCAAGTGTCTTTGCTGGTCACCTCGGATGGGGGTTACAGGATTCGCAATTAGTCCAGAGGGCCTCATTTTTACGCCTCTTTCAAAAACTGGGCACCATCACCCTGCTGGCCTGCCCAGTCGTCTTTATTATACAATTGGCAGGTGCTGAGCGAGAGACAGCCGCAGCCGATACATCCATCCAATGTGTCGCGTAGCTTTTCAAGCGCTCTGATCTTGCGATCTAATTCGGTTTTGAAGTTTGCTGATAGGGTTTGCCAGTCTCCAAGGGTAGGCGTCCGTTTGTCGGGTAAAATGCTTAGGATTTCTTTGATCTGCGGAAGGGTATAGCCAAAGGATTGCGCCGCTTTGATAAAGGCTACTCGACGCATGTCCGACTTCGGATACCGCCTTTGACCGCTTCTGGTTCGGTTAGGTGATAAGAGGCCCATATCTTCATAATAACGCAACGTTGAATGGGCGAGACCACTGCGTTTTGAAAGAAAGCCAATAGAAATTTCTGCCATCCAAATAGTCCTTAAAAAAAGTTCTAGACCTCAAGTATGCTTGAGGTTTTATATCATGTCTTGCATCAACGAAAGGGAGAGATGTGAATGTCGCAGGCGATTTTAGAACATGTGAATTATACGACAAAAAATCCGCAAAAGACCGCAGCATGGATGCAAAAGGTATTTGGTTGGACGATCAGATGGGAAGGACCCGCTCTCAATGATGGATATACAATCCATATTGGAGGGGATGCGTTTTACATCGCGCTTTATGCTCCAGCTGAGGCACCGCTTGCCTCCTCTGATCCGCATAGTGTCCAAAATGGTCTAAATCACCTTGGTGTTATCGTTGAGGACCTTGCTGCCACTGAGGTCGCTGCAAAAGCGCTGGGCTTTGTAACATATGGGCATGCCGATTACGCGCCGGGCCAAAGATTTTATTTCAAAGATGACAGTGACGTTGAATTTGAAATTGTGTCCTATCGTACGGATTAACACTGTAAGATGCCACATCCTTATGTTAGGGCGAGTGCGTTTCTAACATAAGGATCTCATTCGTGCCCATTACTCTTGCCACTTGGAATATTAATTCTGTTCGTTTGCGTGCGGATTTAGTGACAAAATTGATGCGACAGGATTCTCCTGACATTTTATGTTTGCAAGAGTGCAAATCCCCCGTTGATAAAATCCCCGTGTCTGTCTTTGCCGCATTGGGGTATGAGTACATGGTGGCACGGGGTGAAAAGGGCTATAATGGCGTTGCGATTTTCTCGCGTTTGCCGATGGAGGAAGCCGCTGCCGAGGATTTTGCCAAGCTAGGTCATGCCCGCCATATTGCCGCGCGTTTTCATAATGGTCTTATTGTACATAATTTTTATGTGCCCGCGGGTGGCGATGTACCAGATCGCGAGAAAAACGAGAAATTTGGTCAAAAGCTAGATTACCTGTCCGACATGGCAACTTACTTTAAAACCAACGCGCCGCAAAAATCGGTGCTTGTCGGTGACTTGAATATTGCCCCGCGCGAAGATGATGTTTGGGACCACAAAAAGATGCTGAAAGTCGTCTCACATACAACTATCGAAGTTGAGGCCTTGGCCCAAGTCCAAGACGCGGGGGGCTGGGTAGATGTGACGCGCCAAGATATTCCAGAGGGACGTCTTTATTCGTGGTGGTCATATCGAGCCCGCGATTGGGACGCCGCCGACAAGGGGCGTCGCTTGGATCATATCTGGGCGACCAAGGACATTGCGCCATCGGCGTCGGCCTCACGTATTTTGCGTGAAGCGCGGGGATGGGACAAGCCAAGTGACCATGCTCCAGTTTTTGCGACATTTGACCTTTGAATTTATGAAACGTATCACCATATCTCGGTACAAGGCCGTGACGAAAGGGATTGACCCATGTTGGAACTAGGACAAAATACAGCTGCTGGCGGATCAAACAATGTCTTTGATGCGACTGATGCAACCTTCATGAGCGATGTTGTTGAACAGAGCCAAAAGGTACCCGTGATTGTAGATTTTTGGGCCCCGTGGTGTGGTCCGTGCAAGACACTTGGTCCACAGCTTGAGGCAGCTGTAGCGGCCGCAAATGGTGCCGTGAAAATGGCGAAGGTCAATGTGGATGAAAATCAAATGATTGCTGGCCAATTGCGCGTGCAATCCATCCCGACTGTTTATGCTTTTTGGCAAGGACAACCCATCGATGGGTTCCAAGGCGCGGTCCCTGGTTCAGAGATTGAGGCTTTTGTGAAGCGCGTCGTTGAGGCATCAGGTGGCGATGCAAGTGGCGGATTGGACGAGGCTGTTGCGGCTGCTGAAGAATTTTTGGAAAATGGTGCGGCCGAGGATGCGGCGGCAACCTTTGCAGCCGTGCTAGAGGAAATGCCGGATAATGCGGCAGCACTTGGCGGCCTTGTACGTGCGCATATCGCGCTCGGGGATACTGAACAAGCCGAGGCGATTTTAAATGGTGCATCGGTGGACATTGCGAAAACGCCTGAATTGGAAACGGCGTTTGCGCAACTAGAACTGGCAAAACAGGCGGCGGATGCGGGGCCAGTTGGTGAGTTGCAAGATAAGCTAAACACGGATCCAGACGATCACCAAAGTCGTTTCGACCTCGCACAGGCGCTTTATGCGGGAGGGGATGCCGAGGGCGCTGTCGAGGCCTTACTGGAACTTTTCAGACGCGACCGTGAGTGGAACGAAGGCGCCGCAAAAGCGCAACTCTTTACCATCTTTGATGCGCTTGCTCCAAATGATGCTATCGCCTTGAACGGGCGTAGAAAATTGAGCTCTTTGATATTTGCCTGATGGGTTTTACGAGCTACACTTAGGTCATGATACCAATTACCGAATTGCCGCAAATCATTCCTGTTTTTCCCTTGCCAGGTGCTCTTTTGTTGCCGCGCTCACGATTGCCGCTCCACATTTTTGAGCCAAGATATCTGGCGATGATACAGGATGTGCTGAAAACGCCTGAGCGGCTCATTGGCATGATACAGACCAGCTCGCACAACGAGCAAGAGAGGATGCAGACGATTGGCTGCGCTGGTCGTTTGACCCAGTTTTCTGAAACTGAAGATGGTCGTTATATGATTACTCTTACTGGTGTGAGCCGCTATCGCATCAGGGACGAAGTCAAGGGATTTACACCTTATCGCCGCTTTGAGGTCGACTGGAAGGGATTTGACGGTGATCAAGCCGCGACCGAAAAAGACCCAAAATTTGATCGCAAAGCCTTTTTTGAACTTCTGGCGCGATACTTTGAATCGCGGGGGCTTTCAACGGATTGGGATACTCTAAAGGATGCCGATGACGAATTGTTGATCAATTCACTTTCCATGCTTTTGGATTTTGAAACTGAGGAAAAACAGGCACTCTTAGAGGCACCGTCCCTCGTCACGCGTCGTGAGACAATCATAACACTGCTCGAGTACACTCTGAGAGGTGGAGATTCTGATGAGATTTTACAATGACATCGGCTCCAGTCAGCTTTGATAGGCGCATGTTGGAGGTGCTAGTGTGCCCGCATTCGCTGAGCACCCTTGAATATGATGCTGCGAGAAATGAGCTAATTTCACGCCGCGCTGGGCTTGCCTATCCGATACGGGACGGAATTCCAATTATGCTCGCAGAAGAGGCGCGTTCGCTCGAGTACGACGAACCTTAGAGTATTTTGCTCGGAACCTATCCATATTCGGGCGTCTTGTGTTGGGAATGTTTAGAGCGTGTCACGTGTAATCGGATTCATTTGACACGCTCTAACTTATTCTTTTGCCCGCATGTTCGAACCGCCAAACCGGTACCCACTTTGGCTGAACATGCTTTAAAATCAGTACGTGCTTTTAAGCGCCGTATTCTACCGCATCAACTCGGGCAATTCTCCACTCAAACCCGCGGCCTGACGCATCATGGCGGTCTTGAGGGACGGGGTATTTTCAATCACGTGAATGCCCGTCGTCCTTATGGCTCTCAAGATCGGATTGTTGCTCGAAAAGAGGTGGTTGAAGCTATCTAGCGCAAGCGAAAGGGCGGTTGCATCAAACCGGCGCCACTCCTGATAACGGGCGAGTGTTGCGTCAGCCCCAATATCTTCTCCCCTTTGTTTTGCCTCCGTGATGACGTCAATCAGTGCTGCAATGTCTCTCAACCCTGAATTTAATCCCTGCCCCGCAATTGGATGCATACCGTGGGCGGCGTCCCCAATCAGCGCCGTTCGCGCGGCCACAAACTTGCGCGCAAGGCTCAGGTTCAAGGGATAACTGTAACGCTGTCCTACAAGCTTGATCTTGCCCAGAAATGTGCCAAAGCGAGGGCGTAAGACGTCCAGATAGGCTCTCTCATCAAGTGACATGATCGTGTCAGCGTTTTCTTTTGTTTCGGTCCAAACAATCGAGCAGCGGTTGCCCTTTAGTGGTAAAATCGCAAGCGGACCAGGCGGCATAAAATGTTGATAAGCAATGCCATTGTGCGGGTGTTCATGCTCTAAGGCACAGACCAGAGAGGTCTGGGCATAGTCCCATCCTTCATAACCAATACCTACACTTTTCGCGAAGGCGCTTGTCCGTCCATCTGCACAGACTGCAATTTTTGCGCGTAAGTCAGAGCCATCGCGCGCAATCAGCTTGAGATAACGCCCCTCTTGCTCTGCATCAACAATCTCGGTTTTGTCGAGATAGTGAATCGTTTTCACTTCATCCAGCATTTCCACGAGAGCAGGTCTGAGGTGGCGATCTTCGACCATATGCCCCATTGGCCCTTCGTAGAGGTCGTGATGATCAAAATGAAGTAAGGGAGCGGAGGGCGTGCCATGGACAGGCCCATCCGATATTTTGATGTCCAAAATCGGCTGTGAAACCTGTTCAAGATGATCCCACAAGCCCAGTTTGCGCAGCATCCGCACCGAGCTATGGGCCATTGCGTAGGATCGCCCATCAAAAGCGTCTGCCTCAAGATCACCTTTTGGCGCCTTGTCAATAATAGTAGCGCTCAAGCCTGCGCGTGCCGCTGCCAAGGCCATCATGCGCCCTGCAAGACCGCCGCCAATAATCGCAATGTCTGTTGTGCTTTGCATGCCTTTGCATATGATGCTTTTCTACGGTTTGTCCATAATCTCAATCGCCGCATACCATTGTCACTAACGGGAGAGTTCTCATGAGCAAGTATTTTGGAGTGTCTGCCTATGATTTAGGGCGAGCCATTGATCAGGGGACGCTTGATCCTGTTGAGTTAAGCGAAGCTTATCTGTCTGCGATTGCGGAAAATCCACATTCAGATCGCATTTACACAATGGCGACACCTGATCGCGCCCGCGCAGAAGCGCGCGCGGCAAAAGAGCGGGCTAAAAGTGGGTTTCGGCTCTCTCCCCTTGATGGTGTCCCTCTCAGTTGGAAGGATTTGTTTGATACCGCTGGGTATAAAACCGAAGCGGGCACGGCCCTTCTCAAGGGGAGGGTACCTGAACAGGATGCCAAATGCCTTCAGGCGGCCACGGCGGCGGGTTTGGTCTGCATCGGCAAAACACATATGTCAGAACTTGCCTTTTCAGGCCTTGGGCTAAATCCCGTGACGGCAACGCCGCCCAATGTTAATTTTGAACACGCTGTTCCGGGCGGTTCATCTTCGGGAGCGGCGGCCTCTGTTGCCTTTGAGCTTGCGCCTGCTGCGATTGGATCAGATACAGGTGGGTCCGTGCGCATTCCTGCCGCGTGGAATGATTTGGTTGGATTAAAAACAACGGCTGGTTTGGTCTCCCTAGAGGGGGTCGTTCCACTTTGCGCGCGCTTTGATACCGTTGGACCGTTGAGCAAGACCGTTGAGGATGCCGCGTATTTGCACGCCGCACTGTTGGGGCAGGGGCCCTTTGACCTGAAAGGAGCTTCACTTTCTGATTTCAAACTTGCGATTTTAAAAGATGACATTCTTTCAGAAACCCGTGAGGCACCAGGTGCAGCCTTTGAGGATTCAGTTGCGCGTTTATCTCGCAAAGGTGCTCACCTCTCAGAGGTCTCGATTGGGTTTTTATCCCACGCCACAAGTCAAAGCTCTATTTTGTTTAATTCCGAGGCCTATGGCACATGGAAAACCGAAATTGAGGCCGCACCAGAGGTGATGTTTCATGAAATTTTGACGCGCTTTCGTGGCGGAGCAGAGGTGAAAGCGGCAGATTTTGTTGCTGAATGGCAAAACTTGGAGCGTTTGCGTAAAGTCTATCAGG
>WTIQ01000295.1 GCA_011525185.1 Paracoccaceae bacterium
ACTTGCCGCAACGCTATCAAACCTTTTTTGCGCAACACAAGCTGACGCGGGCGTTATGCAAAGAAATATATGCGAAAGAAAGGGCAGGGTGAAGAACCTGCCCATTTTTGAATTTCTAATACGATTGTTTGTCTGCTTCTCGAGCGTGTTACGTTTAATCGGATTCATCTGACACGCTCTAACTTATTGTTTTGTCGCATGTTCGAACCGCCAAACCAGTACCCACCTTGGCTGAACACGCTCTAAGAGGCAAAGACGCGTGTCAGCGCTTGGTCGACGGCATCGGTGATGTGGTCAATGTCATCTGATGTTGCAATCAGCGCTGGGCTGAAACAGAGGGTGTTGTTTAGCCTGGGTAAAGATCTATTTGTCGCGCCAATTACGACACCCTGCGCCATGCAGTCCGCGACCACAGCCTGTACCAGTTTCTCATCAACTGGGTCTTTGGTTTTTCGATCACTGACCAATTCCGCGCCGCAGAACAAGCCAGCACCGCGCACTTGACCAATGACCTCATGTTTCTCTGAAAGAGCATTGAGATTATCGACCATTCGCTCACCCATGTTAAGCGTGTTTTGTAAGAGATTTTCATCCTCAATGATACGCATGTTTTCAAGAGCAGCCGCTGGTCCAGCCGTACATCCACCAAAGGTTGAAATATCGCGGAAATAGTTCATTGGATCGCTTGCATCGTCTTTGAACATGTCAAACACCTCTTCCGTTGTCACCAGACAGGCGATGGCGGCATATCCAGAGGCGACGCCTTTGGCCATTGTGACCAAATCTGGCTTGACGCCATAGTTTTGATAGCCAAACCAAACTCCTGTGCGCCCAACACCACAGACCACTTCGTCGATGTGCAAAAGAATGTCATATTTCGTGCAAATTTCTTGCACGCGCTCCCAATATCCAGGCGGTGGAGTGATGACGCCACCACCAGCCGTGACAGGCTCAAGGCAGAGGGCGCCCACCGTCTCTGGACCTTCTGCCAATATCACCTCTTCAATCGCATCCGCTGCGCGTTTTCCGTAGGCTTCACCGCTTAAATCCCATTGCGCTCGATATTCAAGACAATGTGGGACCCGTACGAAGCCGGGCGCAAACGGGCCATATTGAGCGTTGCGTTCGTCCTGCCCCCCAGCTGAAAGCGCGCCTATGGTGGTGCCGTGATAATCTCTGTCACGATATAAAATTTTGTATTTTTTGCCTCCGTAACGCTTGTGCGCAATCTGGCGTACCATTTTGAAGGCCTTTTCATTGGCTTCAGACCCTGAGTTGCAATAATAGACCCGGCTTAGTCCTGGCATTTTTCCAAGAAGCCGCTCTGCAAACAGCGCGCCTGGAACCGATCCAGCTGCGCCTGCGAAATAATTCAATTTGATGAGCTGATCACGCACCGCATTTGCAATACTCTCGCGACCGTAGCCGACATTAACCGTCCATACGCCGCCTGAAACGGCATCCAGATGCTCTTTCCCCTTTTGGTCCCAGACGCGCATCCCTTTGCCTTCAACGATGACGCGTGGTTCACCTGTCTCGAAGGGCTTGTGTTGAACCAAGTGATGCCAAATATGCGCTCGATCAAGATCAACAATCTTGGAAATGTCGTTGTCGCGAAGTCCCCCGTCCATCATATGTCCTTCCTCTGCTGTCTAATATTACACTTTATCTCACCTTTTGCCGAAAATTAAAATACGCGATAGGGCCAGAATTTTTCAAGGAATAAGTCCAATTATGCGCGAATTGATATTCTTTCTTTACGCATGACGCATTAGTGCTAGGGTCGCGCACGAACTTTTTGTACTTTGACATGTTGTCGGTGTGAATGGATGCGATGCTCTTTGGACAGCACAAAAGCGATAAGTTTGTGAACAAAGGGGACTTGTTCTTATGCTGGGCAAGTAATACCCTCAATAGATATGGACAAAACTGGGAGAGATTAATGAAACTCAAGTCAAAACTATTGACCGCAGTGAGCGCTGTCGCACTGTCATTCGGCGCACAGGCGGCTGTTGCTGGCGGTCATGGCGAAATTACGGTTGCTTATTTCTTGGAATGGCCCATGCCATTTCAGTATGCAAAGCAAATGGGCACCTATGAAGAAGAGCTTGGTGTAAAAATTAATTGGGTGAGCTTTGAATCTGGCGTGAAAATGTCTGCCGCCATGGCATCAGGTGATGTGCAGCTTTCGGTCAGCCAAGGTGTGCCTCCCTTCGTTGTTGCGACCTCAGCGGGACAAGACCTGCAAATTTTGGATGTGGCGGTGAGCTATGCCGATAACGACAACTGTGTCGTGCGCAGCGATCTTGAGATTGATAAAAATAGTGCTGGCGAGCTGGCTGGTAAAAAAGTGGCCGTGCCTCTTGGAACCGCGGCTCATTATGGCTTCCTCAAGCAGATGAGCCATTTTGGCGTAGATGTCGGCAGCATGGAAGTTGTTGATATGGATCCACCAGACGGTGCTGCGGCGATTGCGCAAGGTTCAGTTGATATGTTCTGTGGCTGGGGTGGATCGCTGCGCCGTGCAAAAGAGCATGGCAATATCCTCCTGACTGGTGCAGAAAAAACAGAGCTTGGTATCCTCGTCTTTGACGTGACGTCTGGCCCTGCGGCTTGGGTTGCTGAGAATAGCGATATGGTGTCAAAGTTCTTGAAAGTGACAGCCGATGCCAACGCGATGTGGGCTGATGAGGCCAATCACGCCAAAATGCTCCCAGCGATTGCAAAAGACGCAGGTATGGATGAAACAGCAACGGCGGAAACCATTGCAACTTTCGTCTTCCCAACGGTTGATAGCCAGCTGTCTTCAACTTGGCTTGGCGGTGGCGCACAAGGCTTTATGAAAGGTGTTGCGGATGTCTTCGTGAATGCAGGCAGCATCGACTCTGCTCTGGATAGCTATGACAGCAATGTAAACACAGCTCCTTTGGCCTCTGCCAAAGATATGTAAGTCATATTATTTCAAGAGTTGGGCTGGACCACTGGTCTGGCCCATTTTCCAAATTTTAGTGAGTTTTTAGTCGTCGACAGTTCGGGTACACGGGCACAAATCTGGTGCCTCGGTTTTGCCGCAGTATCGGCCTTTTGAAACTGAAATAGAGTGAACGAAATGTCGGGCCTATCTC
>WTIQ01000305.1 GCA_011525185.1 Paracoccaceae bacterium
TCCCAGTGTAAAGGTCAATCTCGAATACGCTGCAGCGTTAAAAAAGTCGATCAAAACTGAAGAAACTTCTCTCGAGTTTATTAAGAATTCCGTGGCCACAGGTCATTGGCTTGCACGGGCAATAGCCCAGAGAAATCAGACCCTGCAGTCGGTTGCAGCCTTTATCCTTAAGCACCAGTTCGGTTTTTTTGACCATGGGGTTGAAGGTATCCGGCCCCTTCAGTTGCGAATGGTGGCCGAAGCTTTGGACGTCCACGAAAGCACAGTAAGCCGCTCCACGGCATCAGTGTTAATTCAAACACCCCGTGGCACGTTTCCGTTGAAAATGTTTTTCAGCAGCAGCCTGCAAGCGGATCAGAATTCAGAAGGTGTTTCTGCGCGCGCTATTCGGCGAAAGATAAAAGACATTATAGAAGCCGAAAATCCACTGAAGCCAACGAGTGACGCGAAAATTTCAGAAATGCTCGGTAAAGAAGGATATACAGTAGCCCGCAGAACTGTGGCCAAATATCGCGAATTGGAAAATCTCAAATCAACGGCCCAGCGAAAACGTGAGCATAAGCTTAAGCTTCTCGTACGTGGATAAATCCGAGTTAAAGAAGCTCTTCAGGTCAAAAGCCCTTCTCTACGAACCATATGAACCGGATTTATTTAACCCAGTTCAATTCCCCACCAATTAAAGGAAACGGCTGATCTTTTCCAGATTACGTTTGATGGTTGAAAAGTATTATTTTACGCGGCCGCTTCTTCACGAGCAGGTTTGGGCTTTTGGGGTCTTTTCAACTTGGCGCGTTTGCGCCTTACTTGAACCAAGCCTGAAGCGGGACGCAAAAAGAATAGTTCGGGGTCGATTGAAATAGCGGTCTTCTGCGCCTCGAGTTCGTTGATTGCAGCGATTTGCTGCATGAAAATCATACGCTTGTAACTCATGAAAGACATCGCCAAATTCATTTGCTCGCGTCCCACGTAAAGGCACAACACCAAATAAAAGATCGCACCTAATATCGGATTCACCGCAAAGGTCAGCACCAACGCCAGCATGGACGTAACTGCGGCTTCTGGCATACGTTGATTGAGCAGCCAAAATGGAGGAGCTACCATCGCCATCAACGAGCGTGTGCGTAATAAAAACTCTGCATTTTTGTTATTGTCGTAGTAAATTAGATACTCCGACAATTCTACGCTTGTGGCAGAAAGTAAGGCGTCTTGGAAGGTTTCAGGGAGTTCTGAAAAAGGCGTATCCACCTGTTTAAAGGTACAAATAACGCGCATCTGCGCTACCACATTGAAAAACACCCCAGCACGATCAATCGTAAGAACCGTCGCTACTTCAGCAGTATTTTCATCGGCTTCTTCGTCAAAATTAAACAAAGCGTTGAAATCTGTTTTGTCGCCGTAAAAGGGCACACCATCGACTCCCGCGATGATGTCTCCTTTTTGTAGTCCAAGGGCACCTGCATAGCCACCGACCACTTTTTCGATGCAAAGTACTTGCTCCTTTGCGTCCTCTTGCGAGGGTTCCGAGCTTATCAGTTCATCTTGTTCGGACATAGGGACCCTTTATCCTTTTGTAGCGATACCCTTCTTTAGGGGTACTTTATAATGTCACCAGATTGCGCTGGCTTAGCTGTCTTTGCTTTTGATTTTGCATTCCGCACGCGCGCCGCCTCCCGTTTGGCGGATTCAAGCTTTTGATCCAAGGTTGCGATACGTGCAGACAATTCCGCGTTCACATCTTGAAGTTTCTGCATGCTGGCCTGTTGTTCCTTTGCATCTACAGACGTGTCGGACATGTTCTGCATTGCTTCGATCACTGAGCGCGTAAAATTCCCCATGATCATATTTTGTGCTTTGAATTCTTCAGTCGTCATTTCTGCAAGTGACAGGGTGAGTTCAGAGTTCATGATTGAGGTTTTTTCCTGCAAATCCACCATCTGCGCTTCTACAGTCGGTGCAATTTCAGTCATCTTTTCAATCGCAACGCGCAACTCGGTGGATGACATTTCCGACTTTTCTTTCAGTGAATCCACCCGTCCACCCATCTTATCGACGGCGAGCGTAAGTTTATTAATGTTATTGAGCACAGGTTCCAGTTTAAGGAGATTTTCATTAAACGTATCTACATTTTCGACAAATACCGTCAGCAGTTCTGTGTTCGTTTGAGTGAGCAACTTCAGTTTTGAGGATGCTTGCAAAAACATGACAATTGATAAGACAGCGACACTGACGCCACTGACCAGTCCGATGATCACACCGATGCGGCCCAGTTTTTCTATGTTCGTCAGCGCACTTGTGGATTTTTTGATCTGCTGTGCCACTTTTGCATATTCAGACGTCACGTCCATTGCAGCATCTGCTGCATCCAGTGCAATCTGAATGCTTTTTTCTACATCAGCTGGTGTTGCGGATCGGTTATTTGCCATCTGCCGCTTTCCTCTTTTGCCGCCCCAAAGGCTTCCTCACAATTTTAGAAGCACAATTCGTGCCACTTGTTTCAAGTACGACCTGTGCAGGGATCTTTTTTGCCTTAAACCCAAAATGACGGCAGCCCCATGGGCGGCTTCGCTCATAGGTCACAAAAAAATGCACGCAATCAGAGCACATCGGTTTATTGATTGGGCTTTTCATCTTCATCGAACCCTACAAAGAGTTTGAACAACGTGTTTTGAATGACATAGCGAAAACAAGCAGCGAGGCAGACCAATCCGCATATAAATAAGCCAGCCGCGCGCCAATATGCTTCCACGTCAATCATATCCATCCCTTGAGAAAGCCACACAACACCAACTCCAAAAAAACAGACCGAGCTGATTGCTTCCCCTAAACTCATTGATTTCTTATACGCTAATCTAGGCATTGTAGCGTTCTCCCGTTTCATTGAATTGAAGATCTTCTGGCACCTCGACATCAGGCGCTTCCAGGTTTTCACCGTTTGCTATGCGGAAAATAAATGCCAAAACCGCAGCCACAGCACTGAACAACTCTTCATGGATTTCAGCACCAATTTCTCCTGTGAAAAACAAGGCTCGAGCCAGCAAAGGGCTTTGGAAAATCGGAACAGACTCAGTTTGAGCAATCTCAATGATATCCGCAGCAATCTTGCCTCGCCCCATAGCTAGGA
>WTIQ01000283.1 GCA_011525185.1 Paracoccaceae bacterium
GCATCGCTTGGGTGAGGATAATCGTGGCCTCTGGCGACAATCCTTCACAGCATACAGCCATAGCAAAAGCGCCCGCTTGCGCATCGCTCACGCTGCCATCCGCTAATCCCTGACAAAAGGCAATAATCTCATCAGACTTTGGGTTTTGCCCGTGTCGCAGTGCCGCCAAGAGAGATCGGACGTCAAAGGCCATCTGGCTTAGTCCATATCCGCCGGCACAAAAGCCCCTGGCAAAAGCTCGGCCACGGTATAGGTCATTTCCGCGCCCCGTGTCGTTGCAAGGGTCACTTTGACCTCCGGTTTTGCAAACTCTGCAATTTTCTGGCGGCATCCCCCGCAAGGTGGGACAGGCCGTGGGCTATCTGCAATCACATAGACTTCGGTTATTTCCCTCTCGCCTCCTGCGACCATCGCCGCAATAGCACCTGCTTCGGCACAGGTGCCTTCTGGGTAGGCGGCGTTTTCCACATTGACGCCTGCAAAAATTTCACCATTGGCCGCTCTGAGAGCCGCGCCGACTTTGAACCCTGAATAGGGTGCATAGGCCTTTTCACGAATTTCCTTTGCCGCTTGATCCAGCATCATGTCTCCCTTTCCGCAACACAGGTCGTTTTGAAATCCGCAGGAAGCGACACTTCGAGGAGTTCGAGATCTTCGCTTGGATTGAGATAATTTGTTTTCATAAGGGGAGGTATGACAAAGGCATCTCCTGCGGTCAAATCGTGGTCCTCTTGCCCTTCTCCCCGCAACGTCATTGAACCCTCTAGAACAAAGGTGAAATGAATATCACTGGTGTGCCAGCTTGTGACACTCTCTGTGCCGTTTGGCTTAACCACTTCGACCCCTGCAACATTTTCTGTATGTGCTGCAATTGTTGTGTCCCGTGACATAAAGCCTGGAATGCGAAAATCGCTCCATGTTGCTTCGCTTGCTTTGTGATGCACAAATTTTTGCCCCTGAAATCGGCGCTCTGGGTTGTAGGTCGATGTTGGCAATTCCATCTCGTGATCAATCGTCGTGATATGCTCGGCGGGTACACCAATTTCGATCACCTCGATATTATCGCTGGCAAAGAGGACACGGTGGCGAATTTCAGGGGGTTGGATAACACAGTTTCCAGCGTGCAAGCGAAAAGGTTCGCCCTGATCCTCATACACCAAATCGACCCATCCCCGATAACAGTAGATGAGTTGAAAGCCGACGGTATGATAATGCACCATATCAGGGACAGGTCCGCCATCTGGAATACGAATGTGGCTTGCTATGATTGAGCCGCCCAGGCGATCTGGAATCAGATCACGATACTGCATCCCAGCCCGCCCAATGATCCAAGGGGCTTGATCCGCAAGCCTGCGCACCACAAACCGATGTTGTGTTTGGGGCATAACTAAGGGCGGATTAAGAGGCTTGATTTCAATATGCGATCCATTGGGCGCAGTGAGATTGGTCTTGCCCTCAGCAAAACTAGCTGGATCCTCACAGAGCAAATGTATAGGTGCAGCAGGACCTTCAAGACCACGAACGAGCCTAAGTCTCAGCCCATGGCCCACAAACACCGCCACAGAGGGATCATCTGCTGGAAAGATCGTTTCCATCTTGAATTGCAATATTTTGGTGAAAAAAGAAATGTCCGCACTCAAGTCTTGGCTTGGTAAAAGGATTTCTCCGACAATATCCGTCATATCTTGCCTCCAAGCATTAGATTGCGTGACCAGCAAAGGAGTGGCAAGAGATTTGCGCAAAAAATATGCACTTCCAAAGGTCGAAAAAATAGTTTAATATTAAACTAAAGTGTGGAAGGGGCAAAATGGCGGATAAAACAGCAGAGACATTGCGGCAGGCAGCATTAGACTATCACGTTTTTCCCAAGCCGGGTAAGCTTGAGATACGCGCAACAAAACCGCTTGCAAATGGTCGAGATCTTGCACGCGCCTATTCCCCAGGTGTTGCAGAAGCCTCCCGCGAAATTGTCAATGATCCCGCAGCCGCGAGCAAATATACATCACGCGGAAACTTAGTGGCTGTGATCAGCAACGGCTCGGCTGTTTTAGGGCTTGGCAACATTGGGGCGCTTGCTTCAAAGCCCGTGATGGAAGGGAAAGCAGTTCTGTTTAAAAAATTCGCCAACATTGACTGCTTTGA
Organism: Paracoccaceae bacterium; assembly: GCA_011525185.1. Classification (GTDB taxonomy): domain Bacteria; phylum Pseudomonadota; class Alphaproteobacteria; order Rhodobacterales; family Rhodobacteraceae; genus LFER01. The sequence goes on from WTIQ01000283.1 coordinate 2,143, forward strand.
CCTCGAGGTCAACGAAAGCGATCCGGAAAAGCTTGCTGATATAATTTGCGCACTCGAACCGACTTTTGGCGCCATCAATTTGGAAGATATCAAAGCCCCTGATTGCTTTATCGTCGAGCGCATATGTCGCGAGCGGATGGGCATTCCTGTGTTCCATGATGATCAACACGGCACTGCAATTGTTGTGTGCTCTGCCGCAACCAATGCCCTGAAAATTGTAAAGAAGTCTTTTGAAGACATTAAAATAGTCTCCACTGGCGGAGGTGCTGCAGGCATCGCCTGTTTGAATATGCTCCTTAAACTCGGCGTAAAGCGCAAAAATATCTGGCTCTGCGATATTCACGGCCTCGTCTATGAGGGGCGTGAGGTCGATATGAACCCGCAAAAGGCAAGTTTTGCACAAAAAAGCGATCTTCGAACACTGGAACAGTTGATTGATGATGCGGATATGTTTTTGGGCCTCTCTGGTCCAAATGTTTTGACCCCAGATATGGTCAAAAAGATGACCTCTCAGCCAATTATCTTTGCCTTGGCCAATCCCACGCCTGAAATCATGCCCGATGAAGTCCGCGCTGTCGCGCCTGATGCAATCATTGCAACAGGGCGGAGTGATTTTCCCAACCAAGTAAATAATGTCTTGTGTTTCCCTTTTGTCTTTCGCGGCGCTTTGGATGTGGGGGCAAGCGAGATCAATGATGAGATGCAACTGGCCTGCATAGAGGGCATTGCCGCCCTTGCACGCGCCACAACCAGCGCTGAAGCCGCCGCGGCCTATAAGGGCGAAGATATGACCTTTGGGCCTGAGTATCTGATTCCAAAGCCCTTTGATCCGCGCCTTGCGGAAGTCGTTTCAAGCGCTGTCGCTGAGGCTGCGATGAAAAGCGGAGTTGCAACAAGGCCCCTGGAAAATATTGAAGATTATCGGATTGCTCTTAATCAATCCGTGGTCAAATCAGCGCTTTTGATGCGGCCCGTGTTTGATGCAGCGGCTAACTCGCATCGCAGAATTGTCTTTGCAGAGGGTGAGGACGAGCGCGTGCTGCGGGCCGCCCAAGCGATTTTAGAAGAAACCAGCGAACAACCGATCCTCATAGGACGGCCCGAAGTCATCTCCCAGCGCTGTGAGCGGCATGGCCTAAAGCTCAAGCCGTTTGAAAATGTGCAAATCGTTAACCCTGAAAACGATCATCGATACCGAGATTATTGGGGTACCTATCACCAAATCATGGCGCGGCGCGGCGTCAGCCCGGATTTGGCTAAGGCCATCATGCGCACCAACACAACTGCGATTGCCGCTGTGATGGTTCAGCGTGACGAAGCCGATTGTATGATTTGCGGAACCTTCGGTGAATACCACTGGCATCTGAAATATGCCGAGCAAATTTTGGGCACAGAGACCAAAAAGCCGCTCGGCGCCCTTTCTTTGTTGATATTGGAAGACGGCCCTTTGTTCATTGCGGATACGCAGGTATGGACAGAACCAAGCCCCGAAAAAATTGCAGAGATTGCCGAGGGCGCGGCACGGCATGTGCGCCGCTTTGGGGTCAGCCCCAAAATTGCCCTGTGTGCCCAATCACAATTCGGAAACCGCGAAACCAGTACGGGAGCGCGGATGCGTGAGGCGATCAAGATATTGGACGCAAAAGGGGTGAATTTCGATTATGAAGGCGAGATGAACATTGACGCTGCACTAGATGCAGAGTTGCGGGCACGCATCCTGCCTGACAACCGGTTAGAGGGCGCGGCAAATGTCCTGATTTTTGCCCATGCCGATGCCGCCTCTGGGGTGCGTAATATATTGAAGATGCGCACAACGGGGCTTGAGGTTGGCCCCATCTTGATGGGAATGTCAAACCGAGTGCATATTGTTTCTCCCTCAATCACAGCTCGCGGGTTACTCAATATGGCGGCCATTGGTGGAACCGATGTCTCAGCCTATGGCTAACGCTTGGCTCCAGCTTTATGGGACGTAAGCGCCTCCAAGCGCTGGGCGTAGGCAATGCGCTCCTCTTGCGTCATATTTGAGAGATGCTCAATAAGAGCGACCTGAGCAAAATCTCTTTTAGATGCGCTCTGTTGCGCTTGCTGTTCGAGCAAAGCGGCAAAGGCGTCCCGATCAAACGGTTGAGCCCGCAAAATTGCCAATGCAGAACGATAGCTGCTTTGATTGCGCTTTTTGTCCGCGTCAGAATTTTGTTTGTTATTTCGAAGCTCTTTCCCAAGGGCGCGTTTGTCTTCAAAACTAAGGGCGCGCATATAAAGTAATACGCCCCTCTCTCGATGTTTGTAGCCATCTTTTCCAGACATTGGCCCTTTCCCAACGCGCATCATTGCACCACCAACGGCGCCAATCACGATCAAATTCAGCGCAAGCGATAAACCAAATAGGATCTTCCAAAGCTTTCTTGGCTTTGAGTGTGAGGTATCGGACATAATTACGTCTCCTCTAAAATAAAGTCCGATGCGACAACTGGATCTATAAGTTCCAATTCTTCGAACACATCCATTTGCAGAAGGGTCGCAACTGGCTCTGACCAATCTGGTGAGAAAAAGCCGATATAAACACCAGCCACGAGCGAGCTTGCAAACCCAAGTGCTGAGGGAGCGCCGCCAAGGTCATGAAACCAATCTTTCAGATCATCGAACCAATTTCGTTTCCTTGAAACCTTACCCGCTTTCTGGAGCCTATCGGCGTCGGCCAATATACGCATTTTCAAATCAGGCGTTGGCTCTGGTGTCGCGGATCGTGCAGCTTCGAAAAAGGCGGTAAGGTCGTCCGTAGGGTGCTTTTTGTCTTTAACCATGACTGTATCCTAATTCTGGTTTTTGACTTTGCAAAATCTCAGTGAGTTTACGCTTGCCGCGGGCAATCAGACTTTCAACCGCTTTGATGCTAAGCTCCATAATCTCGGCAATTTCGGGATTGCTCAATTCATCGATATGCCTCAGTTGAACTGCGAGCCTTTGACGATCAGGCAAATCCCACATGGCGGCATAGAGAGCAGAATGGCGATACTGCTCATCCATCTGCTCTGCGGGGGAGCGGGCTGTGTCTTCTGGCTCATGGACTGACGCCAAGTCTTGGGGCGTCTTGCGCCGATGCCAGTCCTGACACAAATTGATCACCACGCGGTATAGCCAAGTGGTGACCTGCGCTTGATCCTGCTTCCAGTTGGGCGCAATTTTCCACAACCGCAAAAACGCCTCTTGTGCAACGTCTTCCGCATCGGCCCTATGGCCGAGCCTGTGAAAGGCATGCGCATAAAGTTTGGGCATGAGCCGCTCCGTCAAAGTCTGGGCTGCTATCGGGTCACCATTTGCAAAAGCCACCAAGAGAGCATCATTGCTCACATGCTCTGGCGAAACTATGGACATTCAGGCACCCCAGACAGGTTGTCACTTCGAAAAAGACTGTTACGTGGTAAGGTTAGTCTTCGGATTTGTCATCCTTTTTCCCATATTTACCGCGCGTTCTCATCTCTTCCATTTCCGCTTTGCTGATGAAACCATCTTCATCTTTATCCAAGCGGTCAAACATTTTGTTCAAGCGATCACCACGACGATGGTTTTTCATTTCATCCAAGCTCAAACTGCCATCCTCATTTGCATCAAGTTTTTCGATCATTCGGCTGACATGGCGCTTGGCCCCCTCTTCACGGTCTTTCATCAATTCGTCGACGCTCAAATTGCCATCACCGTTACTATCCATTGCCGCAAAGCGCGCTTCGCCATACTTTACAACTTCTGCCTTGGACAATTTCCCGTCCTGATTTGCATCCAGCTCTTCAAAGCTTTGCATTTTATGCCCCATCATACCCTTATTTTTATGCGCTATCGCAGTTGTTCCAACCGTAAGCGCCAAGACTGCTGCAATCGAATATGTGAGTGTTTTAGACATCTGTGCCTCCTAAATATATGCCGCATCACCAGCGTTTTTGTTAAAGATGACTGTTAAACGTGCGACAAAGAGGTTTCCGTCGCATCTTTTGTGATTTTTTGATTTTAGTGACTTGTTTCTCGCTGGCCGAGGCAAGAAATAAGATTTAAGTCAAAATGGAACAGTACAGTAAACAGGCCTATGATATGGCACAGACCGAGATACACCCCCGAGACACCCTTCCCGCTGTAAGACATGGTTGGGGGCGACGATGTCCCAGTTGCGGCAAAGGTCGCATGATGCAAGGCTATCTTAAAGTCGCCCACGCATGTGGCGAATGTAGACAAGAGTTTTATCATCACAGAGCAGATGATGGACCAGCCTATTTGACTATTTTGATCGTAGGCCATCTCATGGCTCCTCTGCTTTTGCATGTCTTTGTGACGTATCGACCCGACCCTTGGGTGATGCTTGCCATCTTTGGGCTTGGATGTATCACTCTCTCGCTCTACCTTTTGCCTAGGCTCAAAGGTGTCATTGTGGCATTTCAATGGGCAAGAGGTATGCATGGGTTTGGATATTCCCGTCAAACATGAACGAGGCCGCTATGAGCACAGATAAAACCGCTATCAGAAATGCAGCTACGGTGATCGTGGTGAGAGACCGCAAAACCTCTCCCAAAGTGCTCATGGGTCAACGGGGAGCAAATGCGGCCTTTATGCCTAATAAATTTGTGTTCCCTGGCGGTGCAGTCGACCCAGCGGATGGGGAAATCCCGCTTTCAGGCGAAATTAGCACACCATGTTCAGAGAGATTAAGCGAGGACAGTGATCCTTCGCTTATTCATTCACTGACAGTTGCAGCTATTCGAGAACTCTTTGAAGAAACTGGGCAAATTTTAGGGGTAAAAGAAAATTGGTCAGGTGACATTCCAGAGGACTGGCAAGGCTTTGCAAAGGCCGGATTCATTCCCGATGCTTCAGGTCTGCGCTTTGTCTTTCGCGCCATAACCCCGCCTGGGCGTCCACGTCGCTTTGATGCGCGATTTTTCCTTATTGATGCGGATATATTACAAAGCGATATTGATGACTTTTCCGCCGCCTGTGATGAGCTTTCTCATTTGCAGTGGATCCCGATAGAAGATGTGCGCAAATTCGATTTGCCTTTCATTACCGAAGTGGTTCTTGCAGAAATAAATGCCCATCTGGATGAAGATAACCCGCCGGACTCTGTCCCGTTTTTTAGAAACAGCGATGAAGAAAGCCTCTTTCTACGCCTCCATGGGCACAAGGCGCCCTATGAGAGCTAACGCATATTAATCAAAGCAGGTTGAACGTGACGCACCCTAAGTCAATAAAATCAGCATGAGAATGCTGATGACAAGCAGGCTCATTGCAATCACTTCCCGCCGAGCCAATCTTTCTTTGAAAAAGAAATAGCCAACCATCACGCTGAGAATAATCTCGATTTGACCAAGGGCTTTGACATAGGCCGCATTTTGCAAGGCAAATGCAGTAAACCAACCAAGCGAGCCCCCAAGGCTCGTGATCCCCACCCAAACAGCGGTGGTGCGACTGTTCCATACGGCTCTAAATTGTGGGCGGTCCCTGAGGTAAATCCAAACCGCCATCACCACTGACTGAAACGTTATCACCATCAAAAGCGTGACAGCTGCTGTGAGCAGCGGGCTTGGCATTGTGACCTCGAGCGTTGCTCCTCGGTAGGCCACCGCCGAAATCGCAAACAAAAACCCCGAGGCCAACCCTAGACCCGTGGCTTGATTGAAAAACCGATGCCCACCAGTGTTAGAAGCGGTCTTTTGATCGGAGAGCATGATAACCCCAAACAGTCCGATTAAAATCGCAGCAAATCCGACAAGGCTGACACCTTCCCCTAAGAGAACCAGACCAACGAAAACAGCCTGAATAACCTCAGTCTTTTTAAATGTAATTCCAACAGCAAAATTGCGAGACTTGAACAGAGCCACCACGCAAATCGTTGCAATAATCTGTACCAGTCCGCCAAATGATGCAAAAACCCAAAACCTGAGGGATAAGGCTGGCAAAGGTTCGGGCGTTGAGGCAAAATACACCACCATAACCAGCCAGAGGAGCGGAGCCGAAAAACAAAACCGCGAAAATGTAGCGCCGAGGGTTGATAATTTTGTTTGGCTCAAGACCTTTTGCAGCATAAAACGGACGGTTTGTAGCGTCGCCGCCGCAAGCGTTGCAAAAATCCAAGGTTCCATGTCTTTTGCTTAGGCTAGTCTTTGTTTCTTGACCAGAGGGGATGCGGCACTGGGTCTTTCATCCGAAGAAAATACATCCAAACTAACTCCATGTAGGAGGACACGACATAACCTTCATTTTTTGCTTCAAAGTATTCTCTTTTAGACCAGTAAAGTGAGGGAAGATCGTACCACGCAACATGCGGATGCGCGTGATGAACAGCATGAAAACTGTTGTTCAAAAAGAGAAAGGAAAGCAGCCCTCGCCTTTGCACAATGATGCTACGGGCCCGAGCTTTTTCATGGGCACGATGCTCGGCAAAGGTCCGTATCTTTAAGATGCCAAGGGCAAGATAACTCGCTACTAAAAAGACCCAAAACGGCACAGAGGTCATTTCAAAGAGCCACCAAATCACCATTCCCGCAGCAGGAATATGAAGGAGCCAACCCAAAGCGACGCGTCTGTTACCGCGCCAAATAGACTTCAGATCATGTCTGAAAAAAACCAGCTGCCCGATCATGGGACCAATGATAATGCGACCAAGTAGTGTATTATTTATTCGCAATAGCAAACGCGCGCTGCGAGAAAGATGCACCCAGACCTGCGGATCTAAAAAATTTGTCTCAGGATCATCAAAAGGATCCGTCAAATTTTCATCAAGATGATGCGCCAAATGCGTATCTTTGAACCTAAGATAGGGCACATGAAATGACAAAGATGGAAACACAAGGAGCGCATTGATAAATGCGTTTTGGCTCGGGTGTCCATGTAAAGCTTCGTGCGTAAGAGAAGAATGCAACACCATTGATATCACCATGAGAGCAAAGGCAATCATTGGCGACGCCGTGTATATCAACGCCGATGCAACCCCAAAATGCGAATATGTCATCAAAATAAGCGCAACAGTTCGCCATTCTCGTGTGGTAATATGGTAATATAGTGTGTCTTGTTTGAATCTTGTTCTTGCGTTCTCAAACCATCTCCCAGAACTGTTGCAGCATTAGAGATGGATAAAAATATCACCCGCGTACATTCAGAATTTAGTTAACTTTTATAATCTTTGATGATTAATATAAACATATGTTTACAAAAATTGACAAACGTTCGCGAGCAGAAGCGTTTCGGCATCGACTTGTGAAAGCGCTTAGCGAGAGTGGTCTGTCCCAGTCAGAGCTCGCGCGTCGGATCGGAGTTGATCGCTCGACTGTATCGCAATTGCTCACGGGCACTGGCGCGCGTCTGCCCAATGCGCAAGTGATCGCTGAATGTGCTTCGGCGCTGGCTGTCTCCTCGGATTGGCTCTTATCGCTTTCGGATCGGGCTGAAACTGCATCTGATCTTTTGGCCAATGCGATGACCTTGACCAAAGCGTCTCGCACCGCTGAGGATGAGCAAATATTTAAATGGCATAAAGAGGCAGCAGGATACAAAATTCGCCACGTGCCAGCAACTTTGCCCGATATGCTGAAATGCAAAGAGATGCTCGAATGGGAATATGGGACGCATTCTAACCGCAGTGCACAACAAGCGATTGGCGCGACCAAGGATCAATTGACTTGGCTTTATGACACACCCTCTGACTATGAAATCGCGCTGCCCGAACATGAATTAACAAACTTCTTGCACCAGCAGGGATATTACGCGGATATGCCTAAAGGTGTAAAAGATCGACAAGTTGCCCATCTGTTAGGGCTTTGCGATGCCCTTTATCCGCGTCTTCGGGTCTACCTCTTTGATGCCAGACAATTTTACGCCTCACCAGTTACCATTTTCGGACCCCTTCTTGCAGCGCTTTATATTGGACAGAGTTTTTTGGTCTTTCGTGACAGCGACCGTATCCGCACCTTTACGCAGCATTTTGATCAAATCATCAAAGTCGCCAGTATTGATACACGCGCCCTATCTGGTTTTATTGATGAGGCCCGAGAGCTGAAATGAATAAAGAACTGCAAGTCAAAGTGAACATCCGCGACATGCGCAGCGTCATAGGGCCCTCGTTGGAGACTGGTACTTCATTGAGTTCACATCAAACAGTTCGATCCATTAGTCCTTCACTCCTGAAACTGATCTCCTTTGATTTTCCAATCACAAGGTGATCATGGACGATTATACCAAGAGGGCCAGTAGCCTCAATCACCTTTCGTGTGATGTCAATGTCCTGAGGTGAGGGCGTTGGATCGCCCGATGGGTGATTATGGACCAAGATGAGGGCCGAAGCATCAAGCTGAAGCGCGCGCTTTACAATTTCACGGGGATAGACTGGAACATGATCAATGGTGCCTCGTCCCAATCGTTCGTCGGCAATCAGCCTATTCTTGCGATCTAGAAAAAAGACCCTGAACTCTTCAACTGGCTTATGAGCCAAAGTTGTTTGACAATATTTGAGCAAAGACGACCAGCTGGACAAAATCGGTTTATCAATAATCTGGGCATAGGCCAGTCGATGCGCAGCGGCCTCAACAACTTTTAATTCTTGAACAACCCGATCAGTGACCCCCTTTTGCAACAATAAGACGTCCCTTGGTGCGGATATGACGCCATTGAAATCACCAAATTGTTTCAAGAGCCTGTAAACAAGTGGTTTAACATCTTGACGGGATATGGCCCGGAAAATAACAAGCTCAAGCAATTCATAATCTGGGAGAGCCTCTGCTCCCCCTCGAATAAAGCGATCTCTAAGCCTTTGCCGATGCCCCTTTACATAGGGAGGCTCCCGCGTAGAGGGGAAGGAAAAGAGGACTGGTTGTTCCGCGCAGCTGGTGCGAGTAAGCCCTCTATGAAGTGTGTGATCTGTCATGACGTTAACTCTGCCAAAGCAGAGTTAACATTAATCTAATTTAAGATCAGTTGCCTAGGGTGGTTTAGCCCTTCATCGTATCCCAAAAAGACTTCACGCTTGAGAAAAAGCTTTTGCCCTCTGGATTATTGTCCTCTGACAATTCTTCAAACTCGCGAAGAAGCTCTTTTTGTCGTCCCGTGAGGTTCACGGGTGTTTCAACCGCCAATTCAATGAACATATCCCCGTATTGTGAGGATTTGATCGCAGGCATACCCTTGCCTCGGAGGCGCATTTGACGTCCCGACTGGCTTCCTTGTGGGATCTTAACCCGACTGCGACCGCCGTCAATTGTCGGGACTTCGATATCACCACCAAGCGCCGCAGCCGCCATTGAAACGGGAACGCGACAGAAAAGGCTAAGGCCATCGCGCTCAAAAATTTTATGATCTTCGATTTCGATAAAGATATACAGATCGCCCGACGGCCCACCTCTAACACCTGCCTCGCCTTCGCCAGAAAGACGAATCCGGGTACCCGTTTCGACACCTGCAGGCACATTGACGCTTAGGGATCGATCCTTTTCCACGCGTCCCACGCCTTTACAAACACGACACGGGTTTTTGATCATTTGCCCCATGCCATTGCAGGTCGGGCAGGTACGCTCAACGGTGAAAAAGCCCTGTGTCGCCCGCACCTTGCCCATACCCGAGCACGTTGGGCACGTGGTGGGCTCAGACCCGCTTTCAGCCCCTGTACCATTACAAGAGCCGCATTGAACTGAGGTCGGCACGTTGATCGTTTTCTGCAAGCCAGAATAAGCATCTTCCAAGCTTATGCGCAAATTATAGCGTAAGTCAGATCCGCGTGTTGCGCGGCTCCGGCCACCGCCACCGCGGCCGCCACCCATGAAATCGCCAAAGAGATCGTCAAAGACATCTGAAAATGCGCTGCTGAAATCGCCCTGACCTCCTGGGCGTGCACCAGCTCCCATGCCTCCTTCAAAGGCGGCATGACCAAATCGATCATAGGCTGCCTTTTTCTCGGCGTCTTTGAGGACGTCATAGGC